>DATBTN010000062.1 GCA_036559195.1 Candidatus Baltobacteraceae bacterium | reverse complement strand
TCTTTGAGCGCGGCGATCATCACGTCGCGCCGTTCGCCGTAGACGCGCACGATCGTAGCGACGTGTTTTTTGAATTCTTCCCGGCGGCTTACGTATTGGGCGAAGACGTATTGCGCGAGCGTGCCGCTTTGGAGATCGGCGCCCTGCTTGGCGAGGACCAGTTTTTCGCGGACCTCGGGATCGTGCGTGGCCAGCCACGCGATCCGCATGCCCGGCGCCATGATCTTGCTGCCCGTGCCGCAATAGATGATCGTCCCGGACGTGTGGAACGACGCCAGTGCGGGCAGGTGGTCGCCGCCGAAACGAAGTTCGCCATACGGGTCGTCTTCAACGATCGGCACGCCGTAGTGCTCGCAGATGCGCACGACCCGTTCGCGCCGGTCGTGCCCGAGCGTGCGGCCCGTGGGGTTCTGAAAGTTCGGAACCAGATACACGAACTTCGGTAACGGTGCGGTGTGGGCGAGCGCGTGCTCGAGTGACTCGGGCACCATGCCGTCGTCGTCCATCTCCACGGTGATGTAGCGCGCCTGATACGCATCGAACGCCTGAATCGCACCCAGGTACGACGGGCTCTCGAGCACTACGTGGTCGCCGGGGTCTAGAAAGATCTTGGCGATGAGATCGAGGCCCTGTTGCGAGCCGTTGACGATCGCCACGTTTTCCGGGATGAATTGCGGGCCGCCCGGCCGCGAGGCCAAGTGCTCCGCAACCCACGTGCGCAGTTCCACGATGCCGTCGGTAACGCTGTACTGCAGCGCCTGCGCGCCGTAGGTGTCCATTACTTCGCGCGTGCACTCGGCGATCGCGTCGAGCGGGAAGAGTTCGGGCGCGGGCAAGCCGCCGCCGAAGGAGATGACATCGGGTTGTTGTGTCACCTTCAGCATCTCTCGAATGGTGGATGCCCGCATGCGCGAGGTGCGCGCCGCGAATCGCGTGGTGCGCGAAATGGTTGCCATAGGAGCGGGTACTTAGGCGGCGTTCATCGGCGGTCCGCTTATTGGCGCCCGAGGCACGCGCGGCAGCCCGGGCGGGCCTAATTCGCGCACGAACGCAAGGATCGTCGCGCCCAAGCCGATCAGCCAGACCAGCGCCGTAACCAGGTGCCCCACGACCGGCACGATCTCGGCCGCCGCCAGGATGACGAGGCCCACGATCAGCGCGGCGAGCGGCGAGGGCGTGGTGTGCGGGCGGATCAGCTCCCACAGTCGCCGGCCGATCAGCAGCCCGATCGCCGCCTGCCCGATAAAGACGCCGGCGATCACCGCCACGATCTCGAGCGGAATCAGCGGCCAGCCGACGATGCTGAAAAAGAAGAGCACGGCGAGCGGTACGATCGCCACCACGGCGATCACCCCGACCGCGCCCGAGAGCCCGGGATGCAGTTCGACGCGGTCGAGCGCCGCTCGTACGCGCATCGGAAAGATCAGGAAGATCACCACGATGATGAAGCTGTATGCGAGCAGCGCCACCATCCGCGAATTCTCGGCGGCGATGCCGGCCGGCACCCACGGCGCGATCGACTCCGTGAACCCGCCGCCCACCACGTTCTCGTGACCGGTAATCACCGAGCCGTCCATCTTTTCGATCTGCCCGCCGAAGACGTTGACGTTGCCGTTGACCGTGCCTTCGATTCGCGCGTCGCCGAAGATCACGTCGATATCGCCGTTAACGACTTGGTTGGGCTCCACGCTCACGTCGCCCCAATACGTGCCGCCATGATCGATCGCGCGAATGTGCGCCGACGCCGCTGCCGGGAACGCGATGCAGGCCGCCAGCAGCGCGAAGATGGCGATCGTAAAACGCTGCTTCATGAACGACTCTCCCGAAGAGCAAAGCGCGCGAGCCCAACCGCAACGGCGATATCGAGCGCGAGCACGACGATGCCGATGGCGGCAAGCGCCGCCGTTGAATGGCCGAGCGCGTGCGCGCCGCCGGCGGCGAACGACGTAAAGATCGAGCCGAGCCGTGCGACCGCGTGCATTGACGCCATCCCCATCGCGCGCGGGCTCGCGCCGGACGCGATGAACCAAACGATGGCCGCCGCCCAGGCGAGCGCGATGTAGAGCGCGACGAGTCGCGGCGCGGGGTGGTGCCGTTTGCGCGGCGCCGGCATCGAGCGCACTTCGGCCATAATGGCAAACGTGAAGTTCGGCGCCGGTTCGGTGGCGCGCGTGGTCGCGAGCAGCGCGTCGATCACGTTGACTTCATCTAAGAGCGCCGTGCAGTGAGGGCAGCTGCGCAAGTGGGCGGAGATCGCCCGCATCACCGGTGGTTTGAGCGTGCCCTCGAAGTAGCGGTCGAGCAGCGGCTCACAGGACGAGCAGCGCACGATGCCCTCCCTTCGCTTTCGCGGTGCTCATCGAGCGCAGCTCGCGTTCGCGCATCTTTTGCGCGAGGGCGATCTTGCCGCGGTGAATCAGCGTCTTCACGTTGCCGAGCGACAAGCCGAGCGTGCTCGCGATCGTGTGGTATTCCATGTTATTGAAGTAGCGCAACGCTAGCACCGTCCTCGTGCGCTCGGGCAGTTCTTCGAGCGCGGCTCGAACTTCGCGCTCGGCCTCTTCGCGCAAAACGCCGCCGGAGGGGTCGGCTTCGCGAGTGTGGTCGGGCAGGGCGTTTTCGAGCGTTTGATCTTCGGGCAGCTCCTGGGTGGGGACGTGCCGCTGGGCCTTGCCCAGATAGGTGCGCACCACGTTGCGGGCGATTTGGTAGATCCAGGTCGAGAACTTGCCGAGCGCGGGATTGAAGGTAGCCAAGTGCGCGTAGGCCCGCAGGAAGGTCTCCTGCGAGAGGTCGGCCACGTCGGCCTGGTTGCGTACGCTGGCACCGATAAAGCTTGCGATCCCACGTTTGTAACGGTCAACGAGAACGGAGAACAGCTCGCGCTCGCCGTCGCGGACCAGCCGTATCAGAGCTTCGTCGCTCTGCTCCCCGATCGTCATGCCCCCTGAAGTTCGGTTTCTTGGCAGCTACTACCGCTGGCGGGGG
>DATBTN010000061.1 GCA_036559195.1 Candidatus Baltobacteraceae bacterium | reverse complement strand
TAGCCGATGCGAACGGCGTTGCCAGTGCAGTTAAGAGCGCCATGCCTGCGATCAGGCTGATAGAACGTTTGAGCATTGCTAAATCCTCTTCAATTCTTAAGTGTTATAGCAGCTGCCGCAACATCCAGCGGCGCGTTGCTTGATGGTAACTTTCCGAGATCGAAAACCGCTCTCGTTCTGAGGGCGCCGCTCGCGCAACGCCGCCAGGCAAGGAAGATTGTACGGCTTACCTGAGACGCTCACTATCCCGTTCAGCCGGGGGTTTTCACCACTCCCCGTAATGCTTATGGCCCACGCGCATCGTTACGATGAGCTTAAACTCCCCTTAAGACGGGATGGCTGATTGCAAACTGCATCTCCTATCATTGCAGCAGACGAGGAGTAAGCGGGTGCAACTGTCTCTCTTTTTTTGCTTGCGTTGGGGGGACGAATGTTCGCACAGATCGGCTCCGATTCTCTCTTTACACGCCAAGAGAATCCGGGAACGCTGATCGTGTTGGACGAGCAGTATCGCGTCGTTGGCAGCGTCGGTGAGAAGCGCATCGACGGACGACGTTTGGATACGGTGCTCGGACGCACGATCCGGAAACTGACCGCCGATTGGACCGATAATCCCGATACGCAGCGCGAACAAACCGTTTTTCTGTCCGCCATCGAGCTCGCGCGCATCTTCCCGTTGCGCGGACCGCACGGATACCAGATTGCCGTCTATGTGGAGCCCTATCGGCGGCGCGCCACGCCCCTCGAGCGAGCCGACACGCTCGGGCTGCTCCCATCGGAGTACGAGTGCGTGCGGCTGCTCGCGGGCGGTCAGTCGATTGCGGAGATCGCCGCCACGCTGACCGTTCCGGTCACGACCATCAAGGGTACCGTCAACCGCTTACAGCGCCGGCTCAAAGTAAAATCGGAGGTCGAACTCGTGGCCACGCTAACGGGACATCGCAGACCCGCCGCGCCCTTAGCCGATCCCTAAAAGATGCGCCTAAAGCCCCAAGGAAGCCGCAGCCGTGGCAAGGCAAGAGAGATGCGCCGGGAAAGGATCGCTTGCTCTTGATCCAGACAGTGGGAGCATCCATCGATCGTATCGACGATTCGTTGATTTCGATCGTCAAACGTCGCGCCAAGCCGCGAGTCATCTTACTTGACTCCACGCTCGCTATCGCTTTTGCCGAAGCCGATGCCATGGCGTTTCTTGCCGCGTTTTCGCAATTTCCGACCAAACAAATTACGCATCTTCCGCCGGTTCTCGAAACGGCCGTACGCAAGGTCGTCGAATGTTGGACGGTAACGGGCGACTTGCGCGAACAGGTCCTCGCGCCGCTGCCGCAGATCTTACTGCGCGTCAGCCACTTGGGCGGCCCGAGCGGCTCCTTCGTCGCAGTTTTTCTCGAAGATCATCTCCGGCGCGAGGATTTAGCAAGCGTCGGGCGGCGATTTGCGTTGACCCGCCGGGAAGTGCAAGTGCTCACGCTCATACTCAACGGCCTTAACGCGGCCGAGATCGCCCTGCGGCTGAGCATTGCGGAGACGACCGTCTCGGACTATTTCAAGAGCCTGATGCGCAAGACCAACGCCAAGAATCGCGCCGACATGCTCGCGAAAGCTCTCGGATGGGATGGCAGCGGAGAGAACGCGAAGGCGCTCGACCGCACGAACTAAGAAACCGCCAGGGACTTTGCGGCGTGCGGTTGGAAATCGCCACCATGGCTGCACTCGCGATTCATGGATTGGTCAAACGCTTCGGTGCGAAGACCGCCGTCGACGGACTATCGTTCGACGTCGATGCCGGCGAAATCGTCGGACTGCTCGGACCCAACGGAGCCGGTAAGAGTACCACGTTTTTGTGCGCGGCCGGTTTGCTGCGCCCCGACGGCGGCACCATCGCGTGGGACGGCAGCGTGCTCGGCGCCGAACGCGGCCGCAAGATCGCGCTCATTCCCGAGACGCCGGACGTCTATCCGATGCTTACCGTCTGGGAGCATTTGGTCTTCGTCGCTAAGAGCTGCCGGATCGCCGACGGGTGGCAGCCGCGCGGTGAAACGCTGCTCGAACGTTTCGGCATGGCCGAGCAACGCAACGCGATCGGACAATCGCTTTCCAAAGGAATGCGCCAAAAGACGCTGATCGCCGCGACCGTTCTTGCCGACACGCCGATCGTGCTGCTCGACGAACCGATGATCGGTCTCGATCCGCTCGGCCAGCGGGAACTGCGCGCGATTATTACGGATCTTCGCGCGGAGGGTCGAGCGCTGGTTATCAGCACTCATATGCTCGAGCAGGCCCAGTCGATCTGCGACCGCGTCGTCATCATCAAAAACGGCCGCACCGTTGCCTCGGGTACTTTCGCCGAATTGCAAACGCTCACCGGGGATCGCGGCAGTGCGGAAGATCTTTTCCTCGAATTGACCCGATGAACGATTTCGCGGCGCTCGCCTACCTCGAATATCGTCAGATGGTCAATACGTTGCGCAAGATCGCGCGCGAGCCCGGTCGCGCGATCCTCTACGTGCTGGTCGCGTTCTATTTCGCCGGATTGGGCTACGTGCGTTCCGTAAATCGGTCCGCATTCGGCGCTCACCCGCACCCCGGCGTGCCCGAACCGTTGGCGTCGGCGCTTTTCTTCAGCGCGTTGATCTTTATAGCGGCCGGGATGTTCGGTGCGGCCGCGGGTCGCGTCGGCGCCTTCACATCGCTCGCGGACGCGCGCTTCCTCATCGACTCGCGCCTGCGGGAACGCAACGTTATCGTGTGGCTGCAGCTGCGCAACTCGTGGCGGCTGATCGGACGATTGATCTTTGCAATCCTGATCTACGCCGTCATGTTCCAACGGGCGGGAACGTTTTTCGGCATGACCTTCGCGATGATCGGCGCGAGCGCGGTCGGTGTCGCGGCGGCCGTTCCGATCTTCAAGCTGCGGCGATCGGCCGGCGCCGCCGCCGGATACCTTCTGGCCGGTGTCGTTGGAGCCGCCGGCGTCGTTCCCCTCGCGCTCGTCGGTCTGGGCTACGTGTGGCCATCGCTTGCGCCGCTCGGTACTCGGGTCGTTCACGCGGGGTTCGGCGGCCTCATCAATCGTATGCTCGCAGGCGATTGGCGGCCACTCGCCGTCGAATACGCGATCTTCGCGCTCTTGGTTATCGCCGCATATTTCGGCGCTACCGATCTCTATCCGGAACTCTATGCGGGTTCGCAGCGCATGATCGCTTGGCGCGAACGCACGCGCCGTCGCGGTTTCTCCCAATTTCAGGCCAAATACACCGACAGGAGCGTGCACGCGCAATCGCGCTCGCGCGAACGCTCCATCCTTCCCGGCGCGTTTGCGATCTTCTGGAAAGAATGGCTGGGCTTTCGGCGCTCGCCCGGTCTGCAGCTGTACTTTTGGATCGGCGTTGCGGTCGCGGTGCTTCTCGGCGGCGGCGGCGGAATCGCCGCGCACGCGAACGGAGATCCCGAAGCCCTCGCTTTAGGGCTCGGAACGAGCGCCGGCAATCTGCTCGTGATTTTTCTCGCACTCGGGTCGTCGGTCGCGTTGGCGGCAGATATTCGTAAGCCCATCTGGTGGCTGAGCGCCGATCCCATCCGCGCGCGCCTCTACGCGTGGGTCGCCGCGGCGTCGTGGCGCTTCGCCGCCATTATCGCACTCGGTGTGGTTGCGTGCAGCATCGCGGCGAAAGCGCCGATGCTCGCGATCGTGGGCGTTCCCGGCTCCATTTTGCTCGTGCTCTACCTACGTTCGATCGGGCTCGCGCTTTACGCGCTCTTCCCCTCAAACTTCGATCAGCGCGGTCCGGTCGCGATGCTGCGCGTCTTGCTGACCTATCTGCTGGCCGCGCCGGCGATAACCGCGGGCGTCATCGCCGGCATCCTCGCGCACGGTGCGATCGCCGGGGCGCTCGGCGCGTTCGCCGCCTGCATCGTCGAGATGGTGCTGCTCGCAGAATTCGCCGCTTACCGCATCGCCCGCGGCGGCGCGGCCTTCGCTAGCGCCGAAGTTAGTTAACGCCGAGCGGAATCGCCATCGTCTTCGGTGTCGCCGGAACGTGCAGCGCGGCGCCCGTCGCCGCTTTTACATCATCCACCGTAACGCCCGGCGCGAGTTCGCGCAGCACGATCCCGCGGTCCGCATCGACATCGAGCACGGCCATATCCGTGATGATCTGATGCACGACGCGCTTGCCGGTGAGCGGGAGCGAACATTCGGTAACGATTTTATGCGCGTTGCCCTTGGCGACGTGTTCCATCATCACGATCACGCGCTTCGCACCGTGGACTAAATCCATCGCCCCACCCATGCCCTTGACCATCTTGCCCGGGATCATCCAATTCGCGAGATCGCCGTTCTCGGAAACCTGCATCGCCCCGAGCACCGCAAGGTCGATGTGTCCGCCGCGAATCATGCCGAACGACGTCGCCGAATCGAAGAACGATGCGCCCGGCAGCACCGTCACGGTCTCTTTGCCGGCGTTGATGAGGTCGGGATCGACGCCGTCGGCAAACGGATATGGACCCATGCCGAGAATCCCATTCTCACTCTGCAGCACGACGGTAACGCCCGCCGGAACGTAATTGGGAATCAGCGTCGGCAAACCGATGCCGAGGTTGACGTACTGCCCGTTACGCAGTTCTTGAGCCACGCGCGCCGCGAGTTGTGTCCGTGTCAGAGGCATGAACCTACTCCTTCGTCCGCGTGGTGGTTCGTTCGATGCGCTTGCCTTCGGAACCGACCTTCACAACTCGCTGCACGAAGATGCCGGACAGCTGGACGTTCTCGGGGTCGATCTCGCCGGGCTCGACGAGTTCCTCGACTTCGGCAATCGTGATGCGTCCGGCCATCGCGCAGAGCGGGTTGAAATTGCGCGTCGCTTTGTGAAAGATCAAATTTCCGTGCCGGTCCCCAACGCTCGCGCGCACGAGCGCAAAATCGCAGACGATCCCGTGTTCGAGTACGTACTCGCGACCGTCGAAAACTCGCGTCTCTTTTTTGGGAGACGGCATCGCTACCGTTCCGTCGGCGTTATGCCGCCACGGCAGCCCGCCGTCGGCGACCTGCGTGCCCACGCCGGCCGGGGTGTAGAATGCGGGAATTCCGCATCCGCCCGCGCGCAGCCGCTCGGCGAGCGTTCCTTGCGGAACCAGTTCGACTTCGAGTTCGCCGCTCAAATATTGACGTTCGAACTCTTTGTTTTCGCCAACGTAGGAACCGGTCGTGCGGCGGATCCGCTTTGCGTCGAGCAGGACGCCCAGGCCCCAACCATCGACGCCGCAGTTATTCGAAACGGTAACGAGTTCGCTCGCTCCCTCTTCGAGCAGCGCGGCGATCAGGTTGTGCGGGATCCCGTTTAGGCCGAAGCCGCCCACGGCAAGCGAGGAGCCGCTGCCGATGTCCTTGACGGCCTCGGCGCACGAAGCAAGTACTTTATCCATCGCTGACTGATATAGGCGCCCAAAAAGCAAAACCCTGGCGGCGAGTAGAAGTCTGCAATCGCGCCGACTGGCGCCATTTCACGAGATACAGGAGACCCCCATGGCCGTTGCTACGCCGCACCAGGCGTCATCCGAAGAAGAGGCGATGATCCTCCAGGTCGTGCGCGAGCTCGTTGCGGAAAAAGTCGCACCGCGAGCCGCCGAGATCGACGAGCGCGCTGAATTTCCCGCCGACATCAAAGCGCTCTTCGCGCAGAACGATCTGCTCGGCATCCCAATCCCTACGGAGTACGGCGGTCTGGGCGGCACGTTCGTAACCTACGTTAAGGTCGTGGAAGAAGTCGCCAAAGCGTGCGCTTCGAGTTCGTTGATCGTAGCCGTACAGGAACTGGGAATGTTGCCGATCCTCATCGGCGGCACCGAGGATCAGAAGAAACGGTACCTTCCGAAAATCGCCTCGGGCGACTGGATTGCCGCATACGCGCTCACCGAAGCCGCAAGCGGCTCGGATGCAGCCGGCTCGATGCGCACGCGCGCCGAGAAAAAAGGCGACAAGTACGTTCTCAACGGCCAGAAGATTTGGATCACGCACGGTAACGTTGCCGACGTCATCTGCGTCTTCGCGGTGACCGATCCCGAGAAGGGCGCCAACGGCATCAGCGCATTCATCGTCGAGAAAACGTTCCCGGGATTCAAGGTCGGAAAGAAAGAGAAAAAAATGGGGATTCGCGGATCCCCGACCGTCGAATTGTATTTCGAGAATTGCGAAGTTCCGGCCGAGAATTTGCTAGGCAAAGAAGGCGAAGGCTTCAAGATCGCCATGAAGGTGCTCGACAAGTCGCGCCCGGGCATCGCGGCGCAAGCACTCGGAATCGCGGCCGGCGCGCTCGACTACGCAACGAATTATGCGCGCGAGCGCGTCGCGTTCGGCAAACCGATCGGTCAGCATCAGGGAGTGGGCTTCATGCTCGCCGACATGAAGACCGAGGTCGAAGCGGCCCGCCTGCTGCTTTACGAAGCGGCGCGCAAATGCGACGAAGGCGCGCCCGACGTGACCCTCTGGGCGGCGATGGCTAAGCTCAAATGCGGCGATGTGGCGATGGCAGTAACGACCGACGCGGTCCAAGTGCTCGGCGGCTTCGGGTACTCGACCGACTACCCGGTCGAACGCATGATGCGCGACGCGAAGATCACCCAAATCTACGAGGGAACCCAACAGATCCAGCGCCTAGTCATCTCCCGCAACATCATCGGCAAACCCAAACCCAAATAAGCCCCGCACCTCAGCCAATGGCCGAACGCCACAGCGGCTCGGCCGCCAGGCCGAACGCCACGGATTCGGCCAAAGGCCGAATCCTGAAGGGTGGAATGGTGGTGGGACGGAACGTTTGGGCGTCACCCGGCGTTATGCCGGTGTGACGCTCGCTTTTTGCGAAGCGAGCACCGCGACGGGCTCTAATGAGTCCGGCGTGATTTGTTAGGGAAGGAGGAACACTACATGAAGAAAGTTATCGCATCGATCGTTACCGCCGCGTTTCTTCTGACGGGCTCGGCCATGGCCGCTACCGCTCCGAAGACCGTTGCCGCACATTCGACGAAGGCAGTCGCCCACAAGTCGGTCAAATCGACCGCCAAAGTTGCGACCAAGAAAGCCGCGACCAAGAAAGTCATCAAGAAGATGGCCGCCAAGGTTGCTAAGAAAGCCGTTGCCAAGAAGGCCGTGAAAACGACCAAGAAAGCTGCGGTCAAGAAAGTCGCCGCCAAGAAAGTCATCAAAAAGATGGCCGACAAAGTTGCGAAGAAAACCGTTGCCAAGAAGGCCGTGAAAGCGACCAAGAAAGCCGCGGTCAAGAAAACCGCTCTCAAGAAAGCGGCCAAGATCAAGAACTAGTTCGAACCCGTCTTTATTTCGATACACGAGCGCGGTAGCAATACCGCGCTTTTTTTTTGCTAGCCGCCCACACCGATCGGCTGCCGCCCAAAGAGCGGCGGAATGAAGTGACCGGCTGCGAAGGTGATCGCGAAGACGACCGACCCATACGCGACGATTTCGAGGCCGCGCAGCCACGGATTGCGGCTGCTGTTGCGCGCGGCGAAGACCCCGATGCCGAAGAGTCCGGCCAGTGCGAGCGCGAGACTGGTTATCACGGCCGCTCGCGGTGCGATCGGTAAGAAGTACGGAAAGATCGGCAGCGCGGAGCCGACGGCGTACGACACGGCCATGGCGATCGACGGAAGAATGTCCGATGAGATCGCGACGCGCGGATCGATGCCAAACTCATCGCGCATCATCTCGTAGAGATAGATCTCCGGATTCTGGGCAAGGCGAGAGACGATCATGTGCGCTTCATCGGCGCTGAAGCCTTTGAGCTTATAGTAGGCCACCTGTTCGGCGAACTCGTCTTGCGGATTGGCCTCCATCTCGCGCCGTTCCATGTCGATCGAGGCTTGCACCACCTCGCGCTCGCTCTTCGAACCCTGATACTCGCCGACGCCCATCGAAAGGGCGCCTGCAAGCAGCGCGAGCAGGCCCGTGAGCGCGACCGTGAATCGATCGCTCGCTACGCCGACGCCGGTCACGACGCCCATCGTGGTGAGGATGCCATCCTTTGCGCCGAAGACGATCTCGCGAACGCTTCGCTGCTTCTCCAGCTCGCGCCGTTGCGGCGTGTCGGGAATGCGCGGTTTGACCCCGCGCCAGCCCGGCGTATCGACGACGACCGGATACTCCGGAATCGGCGCGCGAGGGAGCGGAGAGTTCGGTTCGTTACCCATGCAAAAGGGCTTGGCATGCCATCCACGCCAAGCCCTTCCGAACGCCGCAATTAGGCACGCCGAACCTCGCTAAAGGTGCCGGTGGTGTTGGCCATTTCGAACTCGCGTCGTAAGGGTGGCGGGGAGCCGGCGAGCAGACGACGCATCATAGCAAGCGGAGATCACCGAAGCCGACCGCGAATACTGTCGGCGATGTCCGACCCATTCGACGAAAAATTCACCACTCAAAACCCGATCGTCGCCGCCGCCACGCGCATCCGCGCGCGCCGCGACGTTGAGGCCGCCGTGGATTCGGCGACCCCCATGCTGCCGGCGAAGTTCGAGGATGCCGAAACCTCGCTCG
>DATBTN010000060.1 GCA_036559195.1 Candidatus Baltobacteraceae bacterium | reverse complement strand
GATCCGCCTCAACGTTAAGGAGATTCGTCAAACCGGCCGCGACGCAAAGGGCGTAAAACTCCAGCGTCTCACCGAAGGCGACGAAGTCATCGCCCTCACCAACCTCGGCAAACAAACCGAACAACTCACCGACATAACCGGCGAACCCCAACAACCAGAACTCTAAAAGCCGCCGTGGTTCGACAAGCTCACCATGACAACAGCACCAACCTCACCATGACAACGACGCTCACCTCATTTTTTGTCATCCTGAGCTTGTCGAAGGACGGAGCTTGTCGAAGGACGCGGTTCGACAAGCTCACCATGACAACGACACCACCCTCACCCATGACTACGACACCAACCTCACCATGACAACGACGCCCACCTCACCATGACAACGACGCCCACCTCACCATGACAAACGACGCCCGCCTCACCATGACAACGCGTCACGCGCCACCCGGGGCCCCTGCCTGTCATCCTGAGCTTGTCGAAGGACGTGGTTCGATACGCTCACCGCGGGGATGAAACCGAGTGGTTGGGGATGTGGTTTACAGACGATGGAGGAATGTTAAGAATACAATGAGTGCATTAGCCGATGTTTCGCAGTCCGATTTCCAGCAAGAGGTGCTGGGCAACGATCAGCCGGTGTTGGTCGATTTCTGGGCGCCCTGGTGCGGACCGTGTAAGATGCTCGCGCCGGTCGTCGAGAAAGTCGCCGCCGCTCACGCCGGCAAGGCGAAGTTCGTGAAGTTGAACTCCGACGACAATCCGAGCCTGGCGGGCCAATATCAAGTCTCGGGGATTCCGTGCTTGATTCTCTTTAAGGGCGGCCAGCCCGTAGATCGCATCGTCGGATACGTCTCGGAGCAGACGATCACGTCGATGCTCAGCAAGCACGTCGCCTAACATCCGGTAGAATCGATGACTGCGTTGCGCGGCCTTCCGGCCGTGCATCGTCTTCTCGGCGAAGCGTCGATCGCTCCGTATCAAGCGCTTCTGGGCCGCGATAGCGTCAAACGCGCGATCGACGTCGAACTCGATCGCGCGCGTCATTCCGAGCCGTTGCCCGAATACGCCGCGCTCGTCGCCGGAATCGTCGAGCGCCTGGAACGCGCGCGTATGGAGACGCTGCTGGCGGCGATCAACGGTACGGGCGTCGTGCTGCACACCAATCTCGGCCGCGCCCCGCTCGCGAGCGAGGCGCTCGCTGCAGCCGCGCTGGCCGGGCGCGGATACTCCAATCTCGAGTTCGATCTCGCCACGGGAACGCGCGGTTCGCGCTACGCCCGCGTGAGCGATCTGCTGCGAACGATCACGGGTGCGGAAGACGCGCTCGTGGTCAATAACTGCGCGGCGGCCGTGCTGTTGATGCTCGACACGTTTGCGAAGGGCCGCGAAGTCGTGATAGCGCGTAACCAGCTCGTCGAGATCGGCGGCGGCTTTCGCTTGCCCGACGTGCTCGAGCGCAGTGGAGCGATGCTGATCGAAGTCGGCGCGACCAACAAGGTCTATCTCCAAGATTACGAACGCGCGCTCTCGCCCCGCACCGCGCTGCTCATGCGCTCGCACGCCTCGAATTTCGCGATGACCGGCTTCACGCACGACGTCGATCCGGCGGAACTTGCCGCGTTGGGGGCCCGTGCCGGTATTCCCGTCGTGGAAGATTTGGGCAGCGGCGCGCTCGTCGACCTTGCGGAGTACGGGCTTCCGCACGAACGAACGGTGCAGGAAGCGGTGACGCAAGGGATGGACGCGGTCGCGTTCTCCGGCGATAAACTGCTCGGCGGCCCGCAGGCCGGAATCGTCGTCGGCAAGGCGACACTCATCGCACGCCTTCGCTCGAATCCGTTGGTGCGCGCGTTGCGCGTCGACAAGCTCACGATCGCCGTGCTCGACGCGACGCTGAGATTATATGTAACGCCCGAGTCCCGTGAACGCATCCCATTTTATCGCATGATCGCGACCTCGCACGATGCGCTGCGCGAGCGCGCGCAACGCTATCTCGAAGCCCTACCCGAGAGCGCGGTGCAGGTTGCTCCGAGCATCGCCTACGTTGGCGGCGGGTCGCTTCCGCAAACGAGCATCGCTTCGCTGGCGATCGTCGTGCGGGCGGCATCGCCCGAGCGCGCCGCCGCGCGGCTGCGCTGCAACGACCCCGCAATCGTCGCGCGCGTCGAAGACGGCCGCGTGCTGCTCGATCTGCGCACCATCGCTCCCGATGAGGACGCGGCGGTTATTTCGGCCCTTCGTTTAATCTAGGCGCCAATGCACATCATCGGAACTGCCGGACACGTCGATCATGGCAAGTCGACGCTCGTTGCCGCGTTGACCGGGACCAACCCCGATCGCTGGATCGAAGAGCGACTGCGGGGCATGACCTTGGATTTGGGCTTCGCTCATCTGCACCTCGACGACGGGGCCGACGCGGGCATCGTCGACGTTCCGGGTCACGAACGATTTCTGCATAATATGCTTGCCGGCGCCGCCGGAATGGAGCTGTTGCTGCTCGTGGTCGCGGCCGACGAAGGCGTGATGCCGCAAACGATCGAGCACCTGCAGATTCTGCGCTTTCTCAACGTGCGCGGCACGATCGTCGTCGTTACGAAAGCCGACCTGCTCGATGCCGACGATCTCGCGTTTGCCGGCGAAACGATTGCGGAATCGCTGCGCGGGACGATCGCCGAGGGCGCGCCGCGCGTAGCCGTCTCCAGCCAAACCGGCGCGGGCCTCGATGCGTTGCGCGAACGGATCGCCGCGGGACTGCGCGCGCTGCCGCCGCGCAACCCGCAAGCCCCAGCGTATCTTCCGATCGATCGCGTCTTCGCTCTTGCCGGCCATGGCACGGTCGTGACCGGTACGTTGATGCAGGGAACGATGCGGGTCGGCGATACGCTCAAACTCGAACCCAGCGCGAAACTCGCGCGCGTGCGCGGTCTGCAAACCTTTGGCCGGTCCGTCGAAAGCGTCGATGGCGGCACGCGCGCGGCGGTCAACGTCAGCGGCGTCGATGCCGGCGAGATCGCGCGCGGAGAAGTGCTCGCCGCACCGCAATTTACCGCCACGCAGTCGTTCGCGCTGACGTTCGAGCCGCTTGCGGGTTCGATAGAGATCCTCAAGCGGCGCAATCCCGTACGCGCCTATATCGGCGCTGCGGAATTGCTCGGAACGCTGGTTTTCGATCGGGCTCCGGCGACGCTCGAGCCCGGGCGCGCGCAGCTGTTTTTGCGCCGGGCGACGATTGCCTATCCCGGCACCGCCGTCGTTCTGCGCCGCATGTCGCCGAAAACGTTGCTGGGCGGGGGGCGGATCGAAAGTACGCTCGACGCGCCGGCCGGTGGCGATCCGGCGCGCGAACCCAACTCGAACGAGGAAGCGGTGCTGGCGGTTCTGCGCAATGCCGGTTTGAACGCGCCGGCAGTCGACGCGATCGGACGGGCCGCGAATCTGCTCGACCAAACCGCGCACGAAACGCTCGAACGGTTGGCGCAAAGCGGTGAGGTGTTGCTCGTAGCGCGGCCGGCCGGCTACGTGGACGGTGCGATCGCGCAAACGTTCTTCGAGCGCGTTCGCGCGCACATCGAAACGCAGCTTCGGGGCGAACCATGGGCGATGGGTCTTACGTCGATCGCGCTGGCTCGCGCGCTGCGCACCGAGGAATCGATCGTCGTACGGCTGCTCGCCGCATTCGCCGACGACGGGCGTCTCGCCAACCGTGCCGGTTACTACGCCACGCCCGACCATACGCCGAAGCTGAGCGACGAACAGCGCGCGTTTTTCGATGGCGCGGTCCCGATCGATCCCGAACAACCGCTCGTTCCGGCATCGCTGGCCGCCGTGGTAGCCGAGGTAAAACAGTCGCGCGTCGAGGGCGTTGCCAGAGCTTTCGATACGTTGCTGGCGCGCGGCGCCTTGATAAAAGTCGGCGAGTCGCTCTATCGCGGAACGCAAATCGCGCAGATCCACACAACGATCGACGCGTTTCTCAAACGCGAGAAGCAGATGACGATGGCCCAATTCCGCGACCTCGCCGGTACGTCGCGCAAGTACGCAGTCCCGCTGCTCGAATGGTTCGACGCCCGCGGCATCACCGTACGCAGCGGCGACTACCGCATGCTGCGCACCCGCAAAGACGCCTAGCCGCTTGTCATGCCGAGCCTATCGAAGCACGACGATGGGACGCGGCAGTGCTGTGAGCGGTTTGCTTTGTCATGCTGAGCCTGTCGAAGCACGACGAGTGGGCGTGGTAATGCTGTGAGCGGTTTGCTTGTCATGCTGAGCTTGTCGAAGCACGACGAGTGGGCGTGGTAATGCTGTGAGCGGTTTGCTTGTCATGCTGAGCTTGTCGAAGCACGACGAGTGGGACGCGGTAATGCTACGATGCGTGGGGTTAGTCTTCGAGGGTGTAGAGGTGCCAGCGGGGGTGGTTGCGTTTGGCTTGGCGTTCGAAATAGATCGACGCTTTGCGGCCGTCGGTTAGGATCACGTCGAAGTAGTGGCGTTTGACGTAGGTGTCGCCGCGGTCGACCTTGGTGGATTTCCGCATCTGGGCGGTGGATGCGATCGATAGGAGTTCGTCGCGCCAGCGAAAGGCGGCCGGCAGCGCCGGTTCGCCGCGTGCGAGGGTCTCGGGGTCGAACGATGCGTCGGCCGGTTCGATCGGCTCGCTGACGAATCGCTTGGGCATTAGCGATGCAGCGTGAGCACGCCGACGACGAGTTCGAGTGCGATCAGCACGATGACGACGATTTCGAGAAATTGATCGCGGGTGCTGCGCGCCTGATCGCTGACGAAGCGGTACATGTCGCCGATGCTCTCGAGCTTGCGATCGATTTGCCGATGCCAATCGCCCAGCGCCAGTCGCGAAACGGCGGCTCGATAGATTCGGGCGTAGTACGCGTCGCCGATGATCTTGAGTGCGTTGTTGGCGCGGTCGGTGAGTTCCAGCACGTCGACGATGAGATAGCGCAGGCTCGCCGCTTGATCGGCGGCGCCGCGGCCGAAGGGCGAACGCACCGGCTTGCCCGGCTGGGCCGCATAAATTGCGTCGAGCTCGCGATCGAGCAGCGCATCGTAGGTACGCAATTCGACGAGCTGCGAATTCGCGAACTCGAGTATGTCTTCGATGGCGTCGGCGCTCTCGCGCCGGTCGTAGACGAGCGCGCCGTCCCATTGCACGATCGTGAGATCGTCGGTGTAATAGGAATAGCGCTGGCGCAGCGATTCGTCGATCTGCAGTGACGAGAACGGGCCGGTTTCGCCGGAAAGCAGCCGCACGAGTTGGGGACCGTGTTCGGCGAGCAGATCGGCGCTCGAGATGGCGTTCGCGAAGCGGTCTATTTCGGCGATGAAGTAATCCTCAACCAGCGCCGGATGCGGGTCGTCGAGAACGTGGGCGACCTCGGCGGTCACCGCGTCGGCGGCCGCACGCGCCAACTCCGAGAGCTCCGCGGAACTGCGCAGGCGCGCGGCGAGGGCGACGAACTCGTCCCAGGAGCCGGCAAACTCGACCGAGAGGCGAATCGAGATGACCCCGTAGTCGAAGAGCTTCACCCGCCGCAAGACGGTCAGGCCGTCGGAGGTGACCGTGGGCAGGCGAGCGATTAACGGAGGAGTGGGAAACTGGAGATAGGACGGCGACGTATGTGGACGTAGCGGGAGATCGGCGGGCGAGAGCCCCTCGCCGCCAACCGTCCGCAACCGTTTGAGATCGATCGTGTCGGCGACGTCGTACAAGTAAAAGGCGCGCAGCGCGCCGGCGGCAATCTCCACGCCGGTGGATAGCGCAACCGCACAGGAGTGTCCTGCTGTTTTGAGTGACGAACATGAACGTTGATCGCATGACGGAGCGCGTACAAGACGCGCTCAATGCCGCATATACGCGCGCGCTAAACGAACGCAACACGCAGACGATGCCCGAGCATCTGCTGGCGGCGATTTTAGAGCAAGAGCGCGGCATCGCTCCGGATATCGTGAAAGCCGCGGGCACCGAACCGAAGACGCTTGCGAGCACGGTCGAAGACGCCATCGCACGCCTGCCCCGCGTGACCGGTTCGAATGCGGATTCCGCTGCGGTGACCCTATCGCCGGAACTCGGGCGGCTGATCTCGGCCGCCGAAGCGGAATCGAAATCGCTGCAGGACGACTTCGTCTCCGTCGAGCACCTGCTGCTCGCGATGGCCGAGGGCAGCGGCGAAATCGGCCGCATCTTCCGCGACGCCGGCCTCACGAAGAACGCGCTCTTGGCGGCGCTCCGTACGGTGCGCGGAAATCAGCGCGTTACGACGCGCGATCCCGAAGGCACGTACAAGAGTTTGGAGCGCTACGGCCGCGATCTGACGCTCGAAGCCGAGCGCGGCAAACTCGATCCGGTGATCGGGCGCGACGACGAGATCCGGCGCATCGTTCAAGTGCTCTCGCGGCGCACCAAAAACAATCCCGTGCTTATCGGCGATCCCGGCGTCGGGAAAACGGCGATCGTGGAAGGGCTGGCACAGCGCATCGTACGCGGCGACGTGCCCGAAGGGCTCAAAGACCGCCGCATCGTCTCGCTGGACATGGGTGCGCTCATCGCCGGTGCGAAGTATCGCGGCGAATTTGAAGAGCGTCTCAAAGCCGTGCTCAAAGACGTTCAGAAAGCCGAAGGCGCGATCGTTCTCTTCGTCGACGAACTGCACACGGTTGTGGGAGCGGGCAAGACCGAAGGCTCGATGGATGCTGGCAACCTGCTCAAGCCGATGCTCGCGCGCGGCGAACTGCACATGATCGGCGCCACGACGCTCGACGAATACCGCAAATACGTCGAGAAAGACGCCGCGCTGGAACGCCGCTTCCAACCGGTGGTCGTCGAACAGCCGAGCGTCGAAGATACGATCTCGATTCTGCGGGGCCTCAAGGAAAAGTACGAGGCGCATCACGGCGTTCGGATTAAAGATAGCGCCCTCGTTGCCGCCGCGACGCTCTCCAACCGCTACATCAGCGATCGTTTCTTGCCCGATAAGGCGATCGATTTGGTCGACGAAGCCGCGGCCAAGCTGCGTACCGAGATCGACTCGATGCCGCAAGAACTCGACGAACTGGGCCGTCGCGTGATGCAGCTCGAGATCGAACGCGAGGCGCTGCGTAAGGAGCACGATAGCGCGAGCCAACGCCGCCTTGCGAAGCTCGAAGAGGAGATCGCCGAACTCAAGCGCGCTCAAGAGGCGCTGCAAACGCAATGGCAATCGGAGAAGACCGCCGCCGTAACGACTCGCGCGCTGCGCGAAGCGATCGAGCAGACGAAAGTGCAGATCGAACAGGCCGAACGCCAATACGATCTCAATCGCGTTGCGGAACTGCGGTACGGCAAACTCGCCGAACTCGAGAAGCAGCTTCGCGCCGATGAAGAACAGCTGCACTCGCAGCGTAACGGCAGCGCGCGGCTTTCGAAAGAGGAAGTCGACGAAGAAGACATCGCCGAAGTTATCAGCCGCTGGACCGGCGTGCCGGTGACCAAATTGCTCGAGGGCGAGATCCAGAAACTCCTCCAACTCGACGTCGAACTGCACCGGCGCGTCATCGGCCAGGACGAAGCCGTCGACGCGGTCGCCGAAGCGGTGCTGCGATCGCGCTCGGGCCTGGCCGATCCGAATCGGCCGATCGGTTCGTTCATCTTCCTCGGGCCGACAGGCGTGGGGAAAACGGAGCTGGCGCGGGCGCTCGCCGACTATCTCTTCGACGACGAGCGCGCGATGATTCGGATCGACATGTCGGAGTATCAAGAGAAGCACACCGTCGCGCGGTTACTCGGCGCACCGCCGGGATACGTCGGTTACGACGAAGGCGGCCAACTGACCGAGGCCGTTCGCCGCCGTCCGTACTCGGTGATTCTCTTTGATGAGATCGAGAAGGGCCACCCCGACGTCTTCAACATTCTCTTGCAGATACTCGACGACGGCCGGCTGACCGACGGTCAGGGGCGCACCGTCGACTTTAAGAACACCATCGTCATCATGACCTCGAACATCGGCAGTCATCGCATCCTCGACTATAAGGGGTCGTTCGATGGAGCGGAGTACGCGATCATGCGCGCGACCGTGCTCGATGAACTGCGCCAGCATTTTCGCCCGGAGTTTCTCAATCGCGTCGACGAGACGATCGTCTTTCACGCGCTCACCGAAGAAGAACTGGGCCAAATCATCGAAATACAACTCGGCCGCTTGCGCGCGCGCCTAAGCGAGCGTCGCATTACGCTCGAGTTGAGCGACGCCGCGAAGCGCCATCTCGTGAAGGCGGGTTACGACCCGGCGTACGGCGCGCGCCCGCTCAAGCGCACGATTCAAAAAGAACTCGAGACGACGCTCGGCCGAAAGATCCTCGCCGGCGAGATTCGCGACGGCCAACGGGTCGTTATCGACTACGACGACCTCCGCGGGGAGCTAACGTTCAACGCGAGCGCGCTATCGGCGCGATGAACGATCGGGAGAATCCGCCGCACCTGGAATCGGCGACGCAGTCGCTGGCCGATCTGCACGCGGCGCATAGCGAGAACGCACCGAGCATTCAGCTGGGCATCGAACGCATCACGCGCAGGATCGGCCGGCCGTGGACGGCTTACGGAATCCTGACGTTCGTCGTGCTATGGATCGGTATCAACCTCGGCATGCTGCTGGCAGGCCGCCGCGCCTTCGACCCGCCGCAGTTTTTCTGGCTGCAGGGACTCGTGAGTCTCTCGTCGCTCTTGATGGCGACGTTCATTCTGATTACCGAGAATCGGCAAGGCGATCTTGCCGAATTGCGCGCGCAGACGACGCTGCAGATCGCGCTCGTCTCGGAACAGAAGATCGCGAAAATCATCGAGCTGCTCACGAAACTACGCGAAGACGATCCCCACGTGGAGGATCGTCGCGATGCCGTCGCCGATGCGATGTCCGATCCGACCGACCTGCGAACGGCCGTTTCGACCCTCGAGGTCGCTCAAGACGAAGCCGTGCGCAAGCGCGTGGACTCGGCGCAGCCGAGTCCGCCTACGCGCGAGTAACTTCGCGCTTGCGGTTGCGCAAGCGCTCGGTTTCGTTGAGCGTGCGTTTGCGTATGCGAATCGACTTCGGGGTTACCTCGACCAGTTCGTCGTCTTCGATGAACTCGATCGCGCGCTCGAGTGAAAGCTCTTCGGGCGGTGCGATCTTCACGTTGTCATCCGAACCCGAGGCTCGCATGTTCGTCAACTTTTTCGCGCGCACGACGTTTAGCGAGATATCCTTATCGTCGTTAGCGCGACCCACGACCATGCCCTCGTACGCCTCGGTGCCGGGACCGACGAAGAAGCGGCCGCGCTGCTCGACGCCGGCGAGTGCGTAGGCGGTGATCGTTCCGGTATCGCTCGCGACTAGCGCGCCGACGTTGCGGCCCGGCAATTCGCCTTGCCATTCCTGGTGATCGTAGTAGGTGTGCGACATGACGGCCGTTCCGCGCGAGAGCGTGAGCAATTCGCCGCGTAGACCGAAGATCGCGCGCGTCGGCATCGTATATTCCAGGCGGCGCGATTCACCGACGTTGATCATGTTCGACATGATGGCTTTGCGGCGGCCGAGCGATTCGATCACGGGGCCCGAGTACTCTTCCGGTACGTCGACGACGACGTACTCGACCGGTTCGAACTTCTTACCGTTTTGCTCCGTGAGAATGACCTGCGGCTTGGAGACCTGGATCTCGTAGCCTTCGCGGCGCATCGTCTCGATAAGGATCGAGAGATGCAGCTCGCCGCGTCCGCGCACTTCGTACGTGTCGGCGCTCTCGGTATCCGCGACGCGCAGCGCGACGTTGGATTCCAATTCGCGCATCAAGCGGTCGCGAATCTGACGCGACGTGAGGTACTTGCCCTCGCGGCCCGCAAACGGTGAGTTGTTCACGCTAAAGGACATCGAAACCGTCGGTTCGTCGACCGCGATCGCGTGGACGCCTTCCGGCGCGCTGAGATCGGCGATGGTGTCGCCGATGTTCAACCCCTCGATGCCGGAGACGCACACGATATCGCCCGCACTCGCTTCCTCAACCTCGACGCGTTCGAGGCCCTGGAAGGTCAGCAATTTCGTGAGCCGCAATCCGGTCTCGACCGTTCCGTCGCGCGCGATTTTGGCGATCGGCGCGTTGATGCGCATGCTTCCGCGGAAAACGCGGCCGATGCCGATGCGCCCCACGTACTTGTTGTGATCGATCGCCGAGATCAGCATTTGGAATCCGCCGTCTTCGCCCGGCGCTTCGGGGACGTGCTTGGAGATGATCTCGAAAAGCGGCTCGAGATCGTCGCTCACATCCTCGAGGGTGCGTTTGGCGATGCCGGCGCGCCCGTTGGTAAAGACGACCGGAAAATCGGCTTGCTCGTCGTTTGCGCCGAGTTCGATAAAGAGGTCGAAGACTTCGTTGACGACTTCCATCGCGCGGGCGTCTTTGCGGTCGATCTTATTGACCGCCACGATCGCTTTGAGATCGAGCTCGAGCGCCTTACGCAACACGAAGCGCGTTTGGGGCATCACGCCTTCGGCCGCATCGACCAGCAGCAGCACGCCTTGAACCATCTGCAGTACGCGCTCGACCTCGCCGCCGAAATCGGCGTGGCCGGGGGTATCGACGATGTTGAGTTTGATGTTGCCGTGGCGGATCGCCGTATTCTTCGCAAGGATGGTGATGCCGCGCTCGCGTTCGAGCGGGTTCGAATCCATAACTCGCGTCTCCATGTGCTGGCCTTCGCGAAAGACGCCGCTCTGCTTGAGCATGGCGTCCACCAGCGTGGTCTTGCCGTGGTCGACGTGCGCGATGATCGCGACGTTACGGATGTCCGGACGAGTCTTCATGAGGTCCTTATAACGTGAAATGGGGCGTTTGCGCCACAGGTTTTGTCAGTTCGGGACCGGGCCGGTCCCACCTAAGGCGGGGCAGCATGAACCTCAAGAAACGGGTGACCTGCCCCGGTTCGCCCTGGGGCCGAATTGTTCCGCCCGGGCGCCCGGGGCTCGAGAGGGCGGGCGGGCTATCGCCAGGTGGCCGCCGCGTCCCCGTCGTCGCCGAGGTATCGTCCGTCGGTGTAGGCTCCCACGGCGAGCGTGCTGCGAACCGCGACGAGCAGCTCCGAGTCGGTGGAGAGCTTCGTCAGCACGGCGTTCGCCCCGGCCACGTGACAGAGTTTGGCCCAGCTGGCGGCCATCTGTGAGGTATAGACGCAGATCAGGCTCTGCGGGCTCTGACGCCGCATTTTGCGGATGGTCGAGGGGGCGTCGTTGCGAAAAAAATCGATGTCGGCAAAAACCACGTCCGGCGCCGTTCGATGCATGTACGAGTAATCGACGTATTCGGTCACCCGCATCACGTCGAGATCCGCGCTCGATAAGATGCTCGTGAGGTAAGGCACGACAACGCTAAGCCGCTCGATAACATAGGTTTTCTTACGCGGGCCTCGGCTATCCATTAAAGACTAGCCTATGGGACACACCTCGCCCGGGCAAGGCCCGTTCTTCCTGGGCCAAATTGCACCCAAGGGTTTAGGCGAAACCACTACGGATCGCGTGAATTGCCACCTGCGTTCGAGCCGTCATGTGCAACTTCGAAAAGATGCTCGACACGTGATTTTTGATCGTTTTATCCGAAAGGAGAAGCCGCTGGCTGATCTCCTTGTTCGAAAGCCCCTGGGCGATCAGGCGGACCACTTCGGTCTCCCGGGGGGAGAGCTCGGCGATGTCGCGTTCCCGCCGCTGAGCGCGTTGGCGGAGTACCACGCCCGAGAGGCGCGGATCCGCATAGAAGTTGCCCTGTGCGACGGTTTTGATCGACCCGAGCATTTCCGCGGGCGAGATATCTTTCATGATGTAGGCGTCGGCCCCGGCGGAAAGCGCCCGCAGCAGGACGTCGGAGTTGAGGAACTCGGAGAAGACGCAGACGTGCGCGCTCGGAACCGCGCGCTTGCAATCGGCGACTAGCGCCGTGAGATTGCTGATGGAATCATCGGCATCCAAGATGATGAGGCGTGGGGCCAGCGCGGCGATCGCTTGGGGATCGACTTTGTCGGCGGATCCGGCTACAAGGAGGTCGTCGTCCTCCGCGATGAGCTGACAGATCGCCTTCGCAAGCAGCGCTTGGCGTTCGATGACTAAGACGGTCAATTTTTCTTTTACGGGTGTAGCAAACATAGGATTTCTCCAAGATGTGATCGTCGCGTTTGCCGATTCGAGGGATGGTTTTTGTCGCGCGTCCCTTATGAAAAAACAACCAGTTCGGCTAGAGTTCTTAGCCCCTATACCGTATACTAGGTAAGTAGTAAAACATACTCAAGTCGTTAATCTCTACCACGGTTTGGTGTGTTTTTCTGCAGGGGTCGATAGTTCTTTAGAATCACGAGCGCGGGTGTGCTCCATGGGTGGCAAACATGGCCAACGACGAACTCGCTGCGTTCGAAGGAAATATTTCGTCCGACGGACGAGGCCGAGCCGGGATCGAAGGGCTTTTGACCGGGCTCGGCGCCAACTACTGGATTTGCGGAATTTTCGATATCCGCCGCCGCCTCGTGCGCCGTTCATCCAGCGGACCGCTGCCGCGCAATCTCGTTTTCGAATTACTCTATAGCGTCGAAGCCGAACATGAGGTAACGCTGCCTCGCGGTCCGCTGCGCGTGGGCGGCCGCGCGTTCTCGGCGGTACACCCGCTCGCGTCGGGCGGCCTCATCAAAGTTGTGGTGCTCTACGACGCGACCTGGGCTTCGCAGGGACTGGCCATCGGCGAGAAACTTCGCGGCGTGCTGCGCGCGTACGAATTTATGCGTTCGCCCGAAGTCGGAGAAACGGTTAAGCCGGCGCAGGTGGTACGCGCGCGCCGCTCCGCTCAACTCGGTATCTTCACGCTCGATCGGGACCTGCGCGTACTCGGCGCATGGCTCTGCCCCGATCCGGCCTTAGCCGAGATGTGCGCGATCATCGCGCCGAGATCGTCGGCGTTACCGGACTTTCTCGAGGTCGCTCTACGCGAGGCGACGGCGCATTGGAATTGGGACGATCCGGCCGGTACGCCGACGCAGGTGGTCGTTCCGATGCCCAATATCGTCGTGCGCGCCATACCCATGCGCGAGAGTCCAGCCGTCGGACTCGTGGCCCTCGTCGAGCTTTTGCACGTGCGTTATGCGCTCGCATCAGCGCAGCGCGATTTTCATCTTTCAGATCGCGAAGTGCAGGTGTTGCAACTGCTCTTCGAAGGGTATCGCGCCATTGAGATTGCCGGGCGTTTGTGTTTGGCGGAATCGACCGTGCAGGATCACATCAAACATGCTATCAGCAAGACCGGCTCGGTGAATCGCGTCGAAATGACCGCTAGACTCCTGGGCTGGTTACGCAAAGAACACGAAACCGCATAACGAAGCGATCAGCGCGTTCGGCGCTCCATGCGTTTAACAGATCGATCGAGCGCGAGTTCGGATTCGCTTGCGAGCCCGGCAGGACGTGGCCGTAACGTAAGCGCAAAGCCTGCATATGTAGCCCCTATGGGAATTCTCCGCATTCTATGGGAGAGTACGGATCTGGTGGTCCGCACGGTCTTCAAAACCGCTGAGGCCGGTGCAAGCCGGCTGGTAGGTTCGATTCCTACACTTTCCCGCCACTATCACTTCCCGCCTTATTGCTAGCGGGATTTCGCCGCGACACGCTACTCGCTACACCGTTTGCTACACGGCGCACCCTATGCCGACGCCCGATCTGTGGAGTGCCCGACGGGACCTCGCCCTGATCAGCGTCGCCTCGCTGAAGCCGGTCACATCCTCGGACCGCGGCCTCGTCGAACGTTATCCGCGATTCCGGCCAGAGGATCGGGGTTCTTCACGCGCCGCCTAAGACTGCCACATCGCGCACGGTCGACCAGCAGTTGGAAAGCTGGATAAAAACGAAGCACCGGCCATGACCGACACGGACGTTTTTCAAGCGCCACAGATTTCTTTTAACGACTTGTTGAGACGAGCGGGGTTCGACCCGAAGAACGTGAGGCTCATGCGGCACAGGGACAAAGATTCGCTTCCAGGACGTTCCCTCTACGAGCTGTGGCGCGACACCCCGCACGAGTTTGAACGCTATCAGTCGTATCAGTCTGACGACGGCCTTCGCAATTCCGCCCATTGGGCCTCGTTTATCGTCACGCCGCAAGGTGACACGCTTTTTGTCGGTCTGTACGATATCCGGAACCTCGGCCCCACGACGATGGCGCTTGAGTGGCCCACAAACGGCAAGACATCAGAGCCTGGAGAGCACCATCTCTTCGAGACAACGAAAAACCCGGTTCTGGCGCTCTACGAGGGTCGTCTTGTAATTGACTGGGGACGCGGCCATCTCGCGTGGTGTCAGTACGCCGATCGGAACGACAAAGCGATCATCGAATTGAAGAAAGCCCTTGAATACTCGTTCCCGGATATCTAAAGTTCATCTCGCAATTCTCCGCATCGAGACGCTACCGCAAGCATGGATCAACATGTTGCGCATTGCAAAAGGCGTGTATGTTTTAACCTGTCCGCGTGACCGAAAACATTACATCAGTTCTGCGTACGGCGAAAATGGATCTTACGGTCGTTGGGCTGAGTAGGCCGACAACGGCCACGGTGGTAACATCCAACTCATGAGGTCGCGAGCCGAGCGCCTTTCAGGTGTCGATTCTAGAAGTTGCCGGAAGTTCGATGACCGAACAGGACATCCGGAACCTCGAAAACGCCACTAGAAGAACAAACTGCAGTCGCGATCTATCGGCCTAAACAGTAATTGAAATCGACGAGCGGCGACTACGACCCACGCGATGAACGCGCGTTAACCATAGTTCGTATCTCCCAACCCCTTGCGACCCACCATTCCTGCGGCTTTCCCGGAATTGCTGTGGGATGTTCAACTAGAACACACAGCGTGTCGCCGGCCCATGCATACCCTTCAGCGTCGAAGGAGCAGCCGGCGATCACTTCGTACCACCGCTCGGCCCCGAGCCCGTACATGAGGGCGAACGTTGGTCTGTGCTCGAGCAGCCGTTCGCGAATGTGCGCGCATCGCTCTCTTCGGAAGGCATCTCGATCGCGTTCGACGGCCAGACTGTTCGCCGCGAGCGCGGAGAGCTCCGCAACAACGGTCTCGCCGCGTGCAGATCCCCAGTCAGCCGCCTGATACTCCCCAATGGCATCGTTGTCGGTGCGCTCGCCCTTAAACGCAAGCAGCAACGTAATTAGACGACGCCAGGTGCTCTGGGTCGGCGGTCGCATCGAGTGACCGTTAACGGGAACTGCCATGCGCCTTGAGCGTACATGCCATTTCGTGTGCCTGAGGGCGACGTGATGCGACCTACAGTCGAGCAACTCCGGCGAACCGAGCTTTGCCCATGCCTCGCAGCGCTCTAATAGATTGTCGCCTTCACTTTTTGCCATCCCAGGCTCAGGCCCGATGAACCAGTATGGAGCCGTCCATTCCCCGTAGCCGTACCAAGATTCGGCTGCAAATTTCAGAGGATCATCGATCAATGTTATTCCTCTCCCTTCGAGGGCATCGCGCGAGTTTGCCCGGGTCGGCTGTTAACGCCGGACGAGAAGCGACCCAAACTCCTAGCCGATCGCGGCTTAATTCGACGCACCCCTCGCTTTGGATTGGGCCGCAGAGACGCTGATACCCGCCTTGCGCTTTGATAGCTTTCGCACTAATCATCGCGACGCGCTTATGTGCAGCCGCGCTGCTCAAACCATCGCCGAGCTCATCGCGCTCTGCTCTTGAAGGATCTGATGCAAGGCCGATCGACATCTCGATCGGGCGTTTTGCTAGCAATTAGAACCGGTACGGCAGCTCGGCCAGACCCGCGGATTTACGATGTGGCCCGCTGCAGATCCGGAAAGACTCTCGATATACCACGTCTTGTTGCGTAAAACGAATTTCGCGATCGCGGGGCTCTCGGTGGGGCCTAAAATCACGCTATGCGACTGGATAAAGTCGTCGTTTGCCCACGCGGCGCTCGGGCTCGGAGTCCAGTCGAAAGCCGTGCGAAAGACGGCCACCCGGTTCGGGCCGTTGCCGTCTCGTTCGTAATGTATTGGCTGCGTCCAAACGATTCGGTGCGGCACCAGCTTTGAATAACACAGAAAGGGCCGTTCCATCCGATTGTCGCCGCGCTGATTTCGGATGTCTAGATAGGCGAACGCCGCCATCGTTATATGGTAGTGGGCTCCATCGCGCGTGGTCTCTTTGCTCACCATCCCGGCTGCGGCTAACTTTTCGAGCATGACGCGTGCAACGCGCGCGTCGGGAGTCTTGAGATTGCGAGGAGCCTGCGCGAGCCACGGCGGCGGTAAGTACCAGTCGCTTTCGGTGATCTCGGAATTGTAACTCGGAAAAAGCGACCCGTCGTCCAAACGCACGGGATTCCAACCTAGGGGAACGCACCCATGAAATTCGTCCGCTAATTGCTCGTGCAGTTCCCTTGCGACGACCCAATTGCTCGTCGGCGAGCAAGCAACGACGCACAGCGATGCGGCCAGCAGTGCGAACGCCCGGGATAGATGCACGTCGAGTTAGCTCGTCATGAAGTGGGCGTGCAGCGTGCGTAGTTTTTCCGGGTTGCGCATCGCGTAGATCGAGGTGATGCGGCCGCCGGCCGTTTCGAGTGCGACCGCGTGGAGCAATCCGTTGAGCATGACGAGTTCTACGCGCCGGGTCGCGGCAGCGCCTTCGCGCACAAGGCCAACGGGCAGCGCATTGCCCGCGTAGGCCGCCTGCGCGGCAACGAAGAAGCGGCGACGATGATCACTAGAATATGGCGTGGCTGGACGACGCCGCAGAACGCCGACGCATACGAACGATTGCTCTTGAACGAAGTTACCCCGGGAATCGCCGCTCGCGAGATCGCCGGCTATCGAGGCATCACGGTTGGACGTCGCGACCTTGGAGACGAAGTCGAATTCGTCACCATTATGCGATTCGATTCGCTCGACTCGGTCAAAGCGTTCGCGGGCGAAACCTACGAACGGTCGGTCGTACCGCCGCACGCCCGCGAAGTCTTGAAACGCTTTGACGAAGCGGCGCAACACTACGACATCTTGTTATAGGCGATCGTCGAAGTGCATCGTCTACTTTCCGCGATCGCGCCGGGCGGAGATTTTCTTGCCGCGAATCGTGGTTCCGCGCAGGGCCGCGATGATGCGGTCGGCCGATGCCTCCGGCACCTCGACGAGCGAGAAGCGATCGGCGATATCGATCGCGCCGATCTCGCGCGAATTGATCCGCGCTTCGTTGGCGATCGCACCGACCAGGTCGGCTGGCCGAATGCCGGCGTTGCGGCCCACGCCTACATAGATCTTCGTGACGTCCTGCGCGGCGCCGCGCACGTTCGGCGCCGGCTTCGTGCGTTCTTTGGGAATCAAGAACGTCGCAACCGTCGGAATATCCGCATCGTCCTTTTCACCGCCGTCGCGTACTTGATCGGCGAGTTTGACGGCCGCGGCGGCCAGATCGAGCACGTCGTGTTCGGCGGCCAGCGACTCGACCACGAGCCGATACTTCTCGAGGCCGCCGGCATCGAGCGCTTCTTTTAAGGCCGCCCGGGTGAGATCGAGCCGCCGCGCGCGCAGGTCGTGCGCGGTGGGCACGGACTCGATCGAGATCTTGCGTTTGGTGTGCTGCTCGATATTGCGCAGGAGACGATGTTCGCGCGCCTCGGCGAGCGTGATCGCAACGCCCTCTTTGCCAGCCCGGCCCGTGCGGCCGATGCGATGCACGTAGGCGTCGGGAGACGAGGGCACGTCGAAGTTGACGACGTGCGAGAGATGTTCGATATCGAGCCCGCGCGCAGCGACGTCGGTCGCCACCAGAATCTCGGAGATGCCCTCGCGAAAACGGCGCAGCACGCGGTCGCGTTGTTCCTGCGAGAGCCCGCCGTGGATCGCCTCGGCCTGGTAGCCGCGCCCGCCCAGCGTTTCGGTCAATTCGTCGACCTCGGTGCGCGTGCGGCAAAAAACGATCGCCGACGTCGGCGCTTCCATATCGATCACGCGTGCGAGTGCCGCGGCCTTGTGCGCGCGCTGCACGACGTACGCGACTTCGCGAATGCGCGGTTTTTTTCCGGGAGCCGCCGTTTCGTTGGCGATGGTCACGTGTACGGGATCGCGCAGGTAGCGTTTGGCAATCGACTTGATGCGCGGCGCGAGCGTCGCCGAGAAGAGCGCGCTTTGCCGCTCGGCCGGCAGCGTTGCGACGATCGCCTCGAGTTCGTCGGCAAAGCCCATGTCGAGCATCTCGTCGGCTTCGTCGAGCACGAGAAATTCGACCGTTCCCAAATCGAGCGTGCCGCGTCGAATGTGATCGAGCGCGCGACCCGGCGTCGCGACCACCACGTCGACGCCGCGGCGAAGCGCGCGCAGCTGTTGCGAGAGCGATTGGCCGCCGTAGATCGGCAGCACGCTCACCTGGAGCAGACGCCCGTATTTATGCACGGCTTCGGCCACCTGCATCGCAAGCTCGCGCGTCGGGACCAAGATGAGCCCGCGAACGGTGCGTGCGGCTTCGCCCGCGGCGCCGATGCGATGCAGGAGCGGCAGCGCGAACGCCGCCGTTTTGCCGGTTCCCGTGGCGGCTTGTCCGAGAACGTCGCGTCCGCCGAGCAGCGGAGGAATAGCCTCCCGCTGGATCGCCGTCGGCTCTTCGTAGCCGAGCGCCGCGGCCGCACTCACGAGTCCCGGGTGGAGGCCGAGCGTGCCGAAGCCGTCGCTCGCTAGCTGCTCGGAAGGTGCGGATACATTCTCGTCGTTACTATTCACTTTTGCGTACTTCGCCCTCGAACGGTCATTTCCGTATCGGTGCATCGACGCAAGGGGGAGGCGCTGGTTTTTTGATGCGGAGGATCTGGTGGATCGCCGGTGTGGCGCTCGTGCTCGTTATCGCGGCGGCGGCCTTCTTGTATTTTCGGTCGGGACACACGCGGCTAACCGAGCTTCCGCCGCTGCCCATCGCTAAGGCCGGGCACATGCCGGTGCGGCCGGCACACGTGATCGTGATCGTCGAAGAGAACAAGGCGTACGAAGATATCGTCGGCGACACGAAGGATGCGCCCTACCTCAACGAACTGATCGCGCGAGGCGCCCTGTTCACGCGTTCGTACGGCGTCGCGCATCCGAGCCAGCCGAACTATTTCGCGCTCTTTGCCGGCCGCGTCAACTCCAACGGCGACGCTTGCGCGGTCGCCGGAATTCCGACGGACGCCCCGAATCTCGGAGCCGAACTTCGACGTGCCGGGAAGAGCTTCACCGGCTACGCCGAGGGCCTCCCGGAGCCGGGTTATTCCGGATGCAGCGCCGGCTCGTACGCGCGCAAACACGCTCCGTGGACGCACTTTTCCTCCGTGCCCGCTTCAGAAAGCCAACCGTTTTCGCGTTTTCCTCCGTACGCGAACTTGCCGACGGTCGCGTTTCTCATTCCCAACGAACTCGACGACATGCATAGCGCGAGCATCGCGCGCGCGGACGCATGGCTGCGCCGTAACGTGGCTCCGCTCGTCGCGTGGGCAGAGCTTCACAACACGCTGGTGATCGTTACCTGGGACGAAAGCAGCAAGCCGCTTACGAACCATATTCCAACGCTCTTCATCGGGCCGATGGTGCGGCCGGGCCGTTACGACGTCGTGATTTCACACTACCACGTGTTGCGCACGATCGAATCGTTCTTTGGCCTGCCGCCCCTGGGTTCGTCCGCCGGTGCCACGCCGATTGCGGGGATTTGGCGCTAGCGCGCCGTTAGGTTTCGACGGCGGCTTCGGGCGCCGGCTCGTCGAGCGGCGCCTCGCGCGGGGCCTCCGTCAGCGCGGGCTGCGCTTCTTCGGCGCTGGCCTTCGGCGGGATTACGTGATAGGCCACGACGCGCAAGATGCCCGCCACCGGAACGGCGATGAACATGCCGACCACGCCCATCAAATCGCCGCCGATCAGAATCGCAAGCAGCACGGCGAGCGGGCTCAAAGAAACGGTGCGGCTCACGATGTGCGGGGCAATAAAATTGCCCTCGGCCTGGAATATGGCGATGAACAACCCCGCAACGATGAGTGCGTTGATGGGGCCGTTGGTGAAAGCGGCGAGCAGCACGGCCGGAATGAATGCGGCCACTGCGCCGACGTATGGAATGACGTCGAGCACGGCGGCGCCCACGCCGATAAGCAGCGCGTACGGTACGTGCATGATCATCAGCATGACGGTGATGAGGATGCCGACCGACGCGCCGACCAAGATTTGTCCGCGGATAAATCCGCCGATAACTTGTTCGAGTTCGGAGAGTACCTCGAGCGATTTTTCGCGTTTGGATTGCGGAATCAATCCCATCGAATACCGCTTGAGGTTCTCCGAATCCATCAGCAAGTATGCCGAGAGAACCGGCACGATAACCATCGCTGCAACGGCGCTCAACGTTCCGGTCAAAACGGTGAGCGCCCCGACCGCGGCGTCCGAGCCGTGCACCCGCACCCAGGCTTGCAGCTCTCCGGGGACGTTGGCCAGCGTATTGCGCAGCCACTGCGGCAGGTGTGAGATGTACGGCGTCGAGGGGTTGCGTAGCGCATTTTGCGCGGTCGCGATCGCGCGCGGGTACCCTTGGACGATCGTGGAGATGTCGGTCGAAAGCGGCGGGATGATGAAGAACGCCGCCAACGCGAAGAGCACGAAGAGCGAACCGTAAACGACCAGGATCGCGCCGATCAGCGGCAATCGCCGATTCAACGCTCGAATCACGGGATAGAGCAGGTAGGCAAAGAAGATCGACGCGATCAGGATCACGACGATCGTCTCGATGCGCGCCAGAAACGTGAGGATGCCGCCGAGTACGTACGCCGCCGCGATGACCAGCAGAAGCGTCTTGAGCCAGTAGGTGACGCGGGCCTCAGTGAACCAGGCGTACAGGCGCGGTGGGTTCGGCATGCGGTAGTATGCCCAAAAGGTCCGTAACTCATGTTCCGCGGAAGACTCCACCCGGCCGCCAGCCGGCCATCCCCCTCAGCGCCAGCGTTTAAATAGGTAATCCGTGTCGCAATACGTCTATACGATGCATCGGGTCAGCAAGACCGTGCCGCCGAAGCGTCAGATCCTCAAAGATATCTCGTTGAGTTTTTTCCCGGGCGCCAAGATCGGCATTCTCGGGCTCAACGGTTCCGGGAAATCGTCGATCCTGCGCATCATGGCGGGCGCCGACACGGAGTTCGACGGCGAGGCGAAGGCGCTGCCGAATCTATCGATCGGCTATTTGGAACAAGAGCCGCGGCTCGACCCCGACAAAACGGTCCGCGAAACCGTAGAAGAAGCGCTGCACGAATTACTCTCGGTGCGCAAGCGTCTCGATGCGGTCTACGCCGCCTACGGCGAGCCGGACGCCGATTTCGATGCGATTGCGGCCGAACAAGCGAAGCTCGAAGCGATCCTCTTCGCGCACGACGGCGACAACCTCGAGCAGCAACTCGAGATCGCGGCGGATGCCCTGCGGTTGCCCCCGTGGGACGCCAAGATCGGACCGCTCTCCGGCGGTGAAAAACGGCGCGTCGCGCTTTGCCGCCTGCTGCTCTCGAAACCCGATATGCTCTTGCTGGACGAACCGACGAACCATCTCGACGCCGAGAGTGTGGAATGGCTCGAGCAATTTTTGCAGCGCTTTCCCGGAACGGTCGTCGCGGTAACGCACGATCGTTACTTTCTCGATAACGCGGCCGAGTGGATATTGGAACTCGATCGCGGACGCGGCATTCCGTGGAAGGGCAACTACAGTTCGTGGCTGGATCAAAAACAAGAGCGGCTCGCGCAAGAAGAAGCGACCGAATCGGCGCGTCAGAAGGCGCTCAAGCGCGAACTTGCGTGGGTTCGCTCGGGCACGAAAGGGCAGCAGGCGAAGAACAAGAGCCGCATCGCGCGATTTGAAGAGCTCTCCAGCTACGACTATCAGCGTCAGAACGAGACGCAAGAGATCTTCATTCCGGTTGCCGAGCGCCTCGGCGATCGGGTGATCGATTTCACCAACGTGCGCAAGGCCTACGGCGACCGGCTGCTCATGGACGACGTGAATTTTCGCATCCCCGCCGGCGCGATCGTCGGGATCATCGGGCCTAACGGCGCGGGCAAATCGACGCTTTTCCGAATGATTACCGGCAAGGAAACGCCCGACGCCGGCGAGATTCACATCGGTCCGAGCGTCAAGCTCGCGGTCGTCGATCAGAGCCGCGAATCGCTGGACAACACGAAGACGGTATTCGACGACGTCAGCGGCGGCCTCGATCTCGTGATGGTCGGAAAATTCGAGATGCCGTCGCGCGCGTATCTGGGACGCTTCAACTTCAAAGGCGGCGATCAGCAGAAACTCGTCGGAACGTTATCGGGCGGCGAGCGCGGACGGCTGCACCTCGCGAAGACGCTGCTCACCGGCGCGAACGTCCTTCTGCTCGACGAACCCTCGAACGATCTCGACGTCGAAACGCTGCGCGCGCTCGAAGACGCGCTCAGCGAGTTCGCGGGGACGGTGCTGGTGGTCAGTCACGACCGGTGGTTCTTGGACCGCATCGCAACGCACATCATCGCGTTCGAGGGCGACTCGTCGGTCTATTTCTTCGAGGGCAACTATCACGAATACGAAGCGAACAAGAAAGCCCGTCTCGGCGAGGCCGCCGCCGCTCCCCACCGGATCCGTTACCGCCCGCTCACGCTGGGATAAAAGTATAGAAAAGGACGCGTCGCCCGCAGGCGGCGCGTCCTTTTCTATGGATTCGGCTAAAACCGATCCGCTACGCCTTGTGGCAGTAGCCGTGGACCATTTTCCCTTTACGCATGTAGCCCTTGACCCAATGTTGGCCCGCAGGGCATGAATGCGACATCATCATCTTGCTATGATGCGTGTGACCCTTCATCGTCCCGGCCGAAGCCGAACCGACGGCGAGAGATGCGATGGCAGCAAAGGTGAGAAGCGACGTAAGAAGACGTTTCATTCGAAGATCCTTCCGAAGAAAGTACGTGCCGAGAGCGTTCGGCGAGCCCCGGCCCGCTCCCCTTAAAATTCAGACAAAAGTCGCTTAGCCACTCACGCGCACGAGCAGTTTGCCGAAGTTCTCACCCCGGAGCATACCCGCGAGCGCGCGCGGCGCGTTCTCGAGCCCCTCGACCGTGTCTTCTTTATAGTGAATGCGGCCCTCGCGCAGCCAGCCGCCCACGTCGCGCGCGAACGCATCGTGGTGCGCCGCATGATCCCCAACGAGGAAGCCTTCGATCTTCGCGCGCGCGACCAGCAGCGGCGAGAGATTCGGACCTTTCGGCGCGGCGGTCGCGTTGTAGTGTTCGATCAATCCAACGAGCGCGATGCGCGCGTGCAGGTTGATGCGGCGCAGTACGGCCTCCAGAATTGCGCCGGCCGTGTTGTCGAAATATACGTCGATGCCGTCGGGACAGGCGCGGCCTAGAGCCGCGTGCAGTTCCTCGGAGCGCCGGTTGATGCACGCGTCGAATCCAAGCGTTTCGATAACGTACGCGCACTTCTCGTCGCTGCCCGCCACCCCAACGACCCGGCAACCTTTGATTTTTGCGATCTGTCCGGCGACCGACCCGACGGCGCCCGAGGCTGCCGAAACGACCACGGTTTCGCCCGGTCGGGGTGCGCCGATGTCGAGCAGCGCGCAGTACGCGGTGAGGCCCGGCATTCCCAAAACGCCGAGTGCATACGAAACCGGTGCGGCCTTGGGATCGAGCTTGCGCAGGTCGCGTCCGTGCTCGATCGCATGGGTGGTCCAGCCGCTCTCCGCGGCCACGATATCGCCGGCCGAAAACGCGGGATCGCGCGACTCCACAACGGTCGCGACCGTACTGCCGGGCATGACGGCGCCGATTTCGACCGGTGGGGCGTACGATTTCCCAGCGTTCATGCGTCCGCGCATGTACGGGTCGAGCGAGAGCAGCAGCGTCTGCAGCAGCACGTTGCCCTCACGCAGCGCAGACAACTCCGTTTCTTCGAATCGGAAGTCTTCGGCCGCCGGTTCGCCCGCGGGCCGGCGAGCGAGAACGATCTGTGTGGCTTTCATGGCGCCCATGACCCCGGCCGCGCAGCAAACGTTCCAGGGGGATTTCCGAAGGCATCGCGCCCTCCCGCACGCAACCTACCGCTGGGTACTGTTAGGCCGTTTTTTAAGGGAGGTTTTCCGTGGGTGATTTCGTCGTCCATCTCCTGCACGCCGGCGCCTGGATCTTCGGCATCGTCTTTCTGTTCGCGATCATCGGGGTCATCGCCGTGATCGGTTGGATCGTCAACCTCTTCCGAAAGACCGAGACGGTCGTTATGACCGGCGTTCACGACGTTGAGAACGTCGTCCACCATCACGATCGCACCGATGTCTAAAACAGGATCGTTGCGAATTCCCCGGCACGCGTAAAGCCGACGCGCTCGTAGAGCGCGAGCGCGGGCGCGTTGAAACCGTTGACGTAGAGCGAGAGCGTGGGATAGTCGGCCAGCAGCGCCGCGCATATTCCGTGCAGCGCCCCGGTGGCGAGCCCGCGACCGCGCGAATGCGGCGGCGTCCAGATGCCCTGCAGCTGCAGCGTTTGCGCGCTGTACGGTCCGGCGTTGCAGAAAAAGCAGATCCGGCCTTCGAATTCGCCGAGCCACCACAAGCCGCGCGCGATCATCTGCCGCACGTTTGCGCCGAAATCGACGGAGTACGCGCGTGGATCGTAGCCGAGTTCGTGCTCGATCATCATCGCCGAATTCTCGGTCACCACAGCCCACTCGTCCTCGCGTGCCCGGCGCACGGCCACGCCGCGTGCGTCGCCGCGTAAATCGTGCGGTTCGAGCGCGAGCAGCGGTTGACTTTCGCGCACCATTCGTGCCGGAGTGTGCCAGCCGCGTACCTGCGACCAGTACCGTTCGACGAGCCGCCTCGGCCCGACGATCATGCGCTCGAAGCGAAATGCCGATGCGACGCTCGCAAAAGCGTCGGTGATCGTTTCGTCGCCGGCGAGCACTACCTGACGGCCGAAGAACGCAACGCCGCGCACGCGCGCGGCATCTAGATACACGTGAAGACCCGCGCGCGTTGCGCTCGAACGATCGCGCTCGATCAGCCACGTGAGGAAAACGTGTTCGTAGGGCGACTCCGCGAGAAAGGCCAAAGCGGCGCGCTCGTGCGCGGGTGCGAGGCGCTGCACGCCAGCGCCCACGTTAGCTCAGCTTAACGAGAAAGGTCGGCGCGCTCGTCGGTTGTTTGCTGCCGCCTTCGGGCTCGACGCTCAACGCGACGGCCGCGACTTGGGTCCCGTTTTCGGGAAGCGCGACGACGGCGACGCCGTTACGATTCGGCACGAACGTTACGGATGGCGACATCCCCTTCGCGCCGGTCTTTTGCGTCCAAGCCTGATAGACTTTTCCCTTGGGCGGCGCCGGCAGGTCGCGCATCGCGATGTACAGCCGCGCGCCGTGCCGGATCACTTCGCCATCGGCCACCTGGAAGTGCTGCGAGCCGGTGTTGATGAGATCGGCGATGGTTTGCTTCTGCGACTCGACGGCGCGGGCGAGCGTTGAGGAGCGCGCGCTCGTCGCCTCGACTTCGTTTTGGGATTGTTTGAGCGACGACGTCAGCGAGCTATTGATGCCGCCCATGAGGAGTGCGATAACCAAACACGCGGCGGCGACCGCATAGGCGGGCCACACGATCGGGCGCACCGCCCGCACGGTCGCGGCGCTTGGCGCGATCGCGCCCGCACTCGGAGCGGCTTCGGTGCGTACGTGCTTCATCAGGCGCGCTTTGAGCAGACGGCTCGGCTGCGCCGCGGACTCCGCGGTTAAGCCGACGAGATCGGCCGCCGGGCGCAAGGCGCGATACTCCGCCATGCACTCGCGGCAGGTCGCGATCTGCGCGCGCATCGCTTGCGCTTGCGGCGCCGCAAGCGAGCCGAGAGCAAAGACGGCGACATCGTCGAGCGAGTGATCGTGCGGGTTCATACGGTCACCGCTCCCTCGAGCGAGGTGCGCAAACGCCGCAGCCCGGCGCGGATGCGCGTCTTGATCGTGCCGAGCGGAATCCCGGTGCGGCGCGCGATCTCTTCGTGCGTGATGCCGTTCAGGAAGCCCAATTCGATCGGCTCGCGCTGTTCTGCCGGCAACTGCGCGAGGGCCGTGCGAACGGCGGCCGCATCGATGTGCGCGAACGCGGCGTCTTCGATTTGCTCGTCGTCGGGAACCGAACAGGGAAGTTCACCCTCGGGACGCTGCGCTTTGCTGCGTAGAAGGTCCAAAGCACGGTTTCGCGTGACCCGGGCAATCCAGGCCGCGAAATTGCCGGTTTCGAACACCGTAGGCGAACTCCACAATTTTAGAAATACCGCTTGCGTTACGTCTTCGGCCGCGCTCACGTCGGTGAGAATTCGCACGGCGACGCCGTAAACGAGACGGTGGTATGAATCGTACAGGGCTTCGAATGCCGATGCGTCGCGGGCCCGAACGCGGGCCATGAGCCGGCTTGCATCTTCCACGTGAGTTTGCTTCGCTTCATTCGTCCGTTGCCCTCGGTTGAACTAACGCGGCCGCGCCCGGGGCAGATTCGCGCCGAAATGAAAGAATCGTGTGAAGAGCGCGATGGAAGGCTTGCTTCGCCTGAGTTACGGCGGAAGCGAGATCGGCGGACCGCTATCGTCTTCGTAGGTGCCCGTGACGGCGGGTATTTCCGGCATCGCGGGGAGCAGATCGTCGTAGCCGCTCCACGCCGGCGGATCGATAAACGGCTCCCGGGGCGCCGCTCGCGGCGGTGGCGAGGCCGGTTCGGGCTCGGATGCGGGCGGCTCCTCCGGCTTCACGACCGTTTGCGCGATCGCCGCTTCATCCGGCAGCCGCAGGAGTTCCTCTTCGGCTCGCTGCGCGAGCCCTCGCACGATGTACGCCTTTTGCAGACGTTTGAGTCCCTGCAGCGGCAGCGTGCTCGCCGGCACGCCGACGAATTGTTCGGCGACCGGCTCGAAGGTGGTCGCCGACGCGAGTATGTAGGCGTTGAGTTCCTCGGCTGCGAGTTGCAGACGGGCGGCAACGTGCGCGGTGTTTCCCACGACGGCAAACTCGCGGCGCCGCGCGAATCCAACGTCGCCGGCCACGATCGCTCCGGTGCTCACGCCGACGGTAATCGCGTACGGTTTGCGCCCCTGCGCGCTCCAGCGCGCGCTCATGCCGTTGACGAGGCGCACCATCTCGAGCGCGGCGGCCAGCGCCCGTTCCTCTTGGAACGGCGTGTCGATCAATACGCCGAAGACCGCCGTGATCGTATCGCCGCGTAGGCTCTCGATAATTCCGCGCCGGCGTTCGATCGAGCGCCCGGCTATGGCATAGAACTCGTTGAGATAGCGCAGCGTTTGCTCGGGGGTCAGCGCCTCGGCGAGCAGCGAGAAATTCCGGATGCGCGCGCAGAGGACCGTCGCGTGATAGGTCTGCGCGGTGAACAGGCGGGAGTCGTTGCGCTCTAAGAGTTCGTCGACGACCTGTTCGGGGACGTAGCGGGAAAAGAGCGAGCGCACGCGTCGATTCTCGTCGCGTTCGCGCGTGTAGCGCCGGAGGACTCGCTGCAGCGCGATCGAGACGCCGACGGCGACGACGATCGCGAGGGCCAGTAGTACGCCCATATCCCACTAGTTGTCGGCCCCGCGCCGCCCGGAATCGAGGCGGGTCCGAGCCGAGCCTTCGGCGTAGGTGGCGGCATGGCGTTGCTGGAGCAGGTCCAAGCGGTCATCCCGGAGTTCGCCGGCTACGGTGCCGAAGCGGCGCGCCGGCATTCAGACGAGCTGGTCCGCGCCTATTTGGGCGAACGGCTCGCGAGTTTTGCAGCCGCCCACTCGGGCGACCTTGGAGACCAAGGCGACGCGTTCGACACGCTCGTCGTGCGGTGCGAATTTGCGAGCCACCGCGGCTTGCGCCCGTTCGAAGACCGCGATCCCGACCCCGCGCAACACGACGCGCTGCTGACGGCGGATCTGGCCGTAACCACGCTCGCAGCCGATATCGGCGAACTCAAGGCGTCCGAAGTCGGAACGTTTATCGCGCGCGCGAACGCGGCACTCGACCGCCGCGAAGCGGCCATGCGCGCCGTGTAGCGTTTCGCCGAGCGACTCGCGGGGAGGAAACCCTTTGCGCGAGCGGATAAGGCAAGCTCATGCAGCGTTTGGCGGTTTTTATCTGCGCGATCGCGACACTCGCGCCGTTCGTCGCGCGCGCGGACGGGAACGCGCTCCACGTGTTGCCGAAACCGGCGTCCGTGCAAACCCAGCGGTGCGCCGCACCGTTTGCATTCACCCGGCCGTTACGCGTTGGCGAACGTTTCGACGCCGCCGCCTTCTCCGAACTCGACCGGCGCTGGCGCGCGCTCGGACTGCCCGGGGCCGTACGCTCCGCGCATCCCGACGTTCGGGTCGATCGCGCGTCGATGGCGCCGCAGGCCTACCGATTGAACGTCGGGTCGAATGGATCGGTGGAGATCGCCGCCGGGGATTCGGCTGGCGCCTTCTACGCGGCCATGACGCTCGCGCAGCTGCCGCAGCGAACGGGTCGCCGCTGGAGTCTGCCGTGCGTGCGGATTACCGACGCGCCGGCGCTGGGCTGGAGAATACTCTCCGACGACGTCTCGCGCGGTCCGCTGCCGACGATGCGCTATTTCGAAGAACGCATTCGCACGATCGCCGATTTTAAGATGAACGGCTACTCGCCGTACATGGAGCACGTCTTTGCGGATCCGAACGAACCGCTGCCGGCACCGCTCGACGGAATTACTCCGGCGCAACTGCGCGAACTTAACGCCTATGCCGCGCGCTATCACGTCGCCTTCATCCCCGAGCAGCAGACGTTCGCGCACATGCACAACACGCTCGACCTCGAAACCTACGCGAGCGCCGGCGAACTGCAGCACGATTTCCTGCTCAGTCCCGCCTCGCCGCTTTCGGCCGAGTATCTCAAGCGGCTGATCGCCGACGAACTCGCGGCCGTGCCGCATCCGCCGTTTTTCCACATCGGCTCCGACGAAACGTCGGAACTTGGCGACGGCCAAACCAAGGCGCTGGTTGCCCAACGCGGCAAGGCCGCGGTCTATGCGGATCACATCAAGGCGATGAACGCGTTGATCGCACCCTCGGGCGCGCGCACGATGCTGTGGGACGACGGGATCGAGAACGATCCGTCGATCATGCCGCTGCTGCCGCGCAACGCGGTGATCGTGAACTGGCACTACGGCGACGAAAAAACCTTCGAGCCGTACATCAAACGCATCGCGAGCGGCGGATTCGATCAGATGGTCGCTCCCGGCGCGAACAACTGGAACGAGATCTACCCCGATATCGCCCGCGCGCTGCGTAACGAATCGACGTTTATCGACGAGGGCAAGGCGGCGCACGTTTTCGGCCTCTTCCAAACCGTTTGGCACGACGACGGCGAGACGCTCTACGAATCGACGTGGTATCCGGTGCTGTACGCCGCCGCGAGCGCGTGGGAGAGCGGATCCGTCGACACGGCACGCTATGAAAGCGATTTCCCGCATGCGTTCTTCGGCAGCGACGACGCGCGTTACGGGCGCGATATCGCCGAACTTGCCGACGCGCAGACGCGCGTGACGGCGAATCCCTACGATAGCTCGGACTACGTGTTCTGGGCCGATCCGTTCGATTCGCGAATCGCGGCGCGCATGGCGAACGTCGACCTGCGCGCGGTGCGGCTCGAGTCGGAGGCCGTGGAGCGCGATCTGCTCGGAGCGCCGCCGCCGCTGCACGCGGCGACCGCTCGAGCGATGTACCTCGCGGCCCGGCGGTACGATCTGCTCGGACGAAAATACCAAGTCGCGCGGGAAGTGCGCGATTACTACGCCGATGCCCAAGCGCAGATCGGGGTGCCCCACGCCCGCACGATTCGCGACCTCTACTGGTGCAAGTATTGGTTCTGGGAGTTGCGCGACGATTACGAGGCGATCGCGCCGCTCTATCGCCAAGCCTGGGATTACGAGAGCCGGACCGGCCACCTTGCGAGCAATCTCGAGCGTTATCACATCGCCGCCGCGCGCGCGATCGACCGCGCGGATCGCATCAATACGATGACTTACGAAGACTACGTGCGTGCGAAGAAATTTCCGGCGCTGGAAGACGTACTTGGGTTGACGCATGGGTAGCGGGCTGCTGATCCTCGCGGTGTTCGCCGTTTTCGCGGCGCTGATGTACGCGCGGGTGACGCCGGCGATCCTCGCGGTGCCGCTGATGGCCGTCGCCATGGCCTTCGTTGCGGGCGTACCGGTCCACGATCTCGGCGGCATCGTCGTCGACGGCGCGGCCAAACTTTCGCCGGTCTACATCGCCGTGATTTTCGGCGCGATGCTCGGGCGGGTCACGCTCGATACGGGCATCGCTAAGACGATCGTGAATTTTGCTGCCGAGTTTGGCGGCGAGCGGCCGATGGCCCTCGCGCTGGTTCTCTGCGCCGTGGTCGCCGTGCTCTTCGTCTCGCTTTCGGGGCTCGGCGCGATCATCATGGTCGGCTCGATCGTGCTGCCGATTATGATGACGACGGGCGTGCCCCGTAAGGTCGCCTCGACGCTCTTTCTCATGTCGTTTGCGTTGGGCTTCATCTTCAATATCGCCAACTGGAAGTTCTACACCAAACTCTTCGGCGTGGGACAACAGCAGCTCTACGGCTTCGCGCTGCTGCTCGCGGCGATCGATGCGATCGCGCTGGTCGTCTATGCGATCGTTGCGTTTCGCACGACGCGCGATTACGCAACGTGGGCCGTGCGCGCCGAGAAGCCCACTCGCTCGCCGGGCGTTCCATGGTGGTCGCTGATCACCCCGGTGCTGCCCATCGCGCTCTACTTCTTTCTCAAGATCGATGCCACGCTCGCGTTTATTCTTTCGGCAATCTACGGCGTACTCACCACGCGTCCGCGCATGAGTATCCCCACCTTGGTGGCCGCGGCGATTCGAGGCGTCGAAGACGTGGCTCCGGCGGTGATGCTTTTCATCGGCATCGGGATGTTGCTGCAGGCGACGACGCAACCGCAATTCTCGGCCGCGCTGCAACCGCTCGTCGCGGCCGGCGCGCTGCACAATCCGATCGTCTTCGTGGTGATCTTTGGCCTGCTCAGTCCGCTCGTACTCTATCGCGGGCCGCTCAATCCGTTCGGCGTAGGCATCGCGATCTTCACGGTTCTGCTCACCGCGCACGTTTTTCCGCCGGTCGTGCTCGTCGCCACCATCATGGCCGTGGTTCAGGTGCAGAACGTCTGCGATCCGACCAACACGGCGAACGTTTGGGTGGCGAACTTTACCGGCACGGCGATCGCCGAGATCACGAAGCGAACGCTTCCGTATCAAGTGGCGGTTGCGACGGTCGCCTGCATCGCAATCGCCGCCGCGACCGGGCCGCTCTTCGGAACGCACGCCTTCGCATCGCTCGCCAGGCCGGCGGCGGCCGCGGAACTGCATCCGGGACTCTTCGCTCCATCGAGCGCGGCGAATCGCATCGCGGTCGGCGACGACGGCAGCGCGTACGCGCGCCGATCCGTCGCGGCCGTGGTCGCCGCACTCAACGGCTGGAACGGCGTGCGGGCGTTTGCCTCGCAGCAAGATCCCAATGCCGGCGATTGTTCGCGCAAAAAGTATGTGGCGTATATCGAGACGACGTCCACGTCGTTTCAAATCAGCGCGGGGACCGACGTGGATATCGGCGTGGTCCTGAGCGATTGCGGCGGCTGGCAGGTGAGCGAATGGCACGATCATGCGGTCTTTGCCGCCGCTCCGAGTGCGCCCGAGACCGACGCGCTCGCTCGAGCGGGGATCGTGCGGATGCAGGCCTGGGCGCAAGCGCACGCCGTCGCCGGAGCGCATCTGCTAAGCGTCGGGCTCGCCTACGATCCGGCGGATCCGCCGTCGTACTATTTCTCGCTGTTTAAGACGGTCGACGGCAACATGCGAACGTTCGTGCGCGGCGGCGGACCGGCGTATACCGCGGGGCTGCGCAGCAACGACGTCGTCGACAAGCTCGACGGCAAGTTCTGGTGGGAGTACGGAACGTATCAGACGCAATTGCGGGCCTACGACGGAAAGCCTCACTCCTTCGAACTCGAACGCGACGGGAAGACCCTCGACGTGCAACTCGGCCAGCCGTTTCAAGGATAGCTCTGGGATATGACGACGATCGATACGAATCTTACGGCCTACTGCGACGCGCACCAAGACGCGTACGTCGACGAACTCAAACGCTGGATAGCGATTCCGTCGATCTCGTCGAACCCCGATCACAAAGCGGACGTCCGGACGTGCTGCGAGCGGTTGGTCGAACGCATGCGCGAGATCGGCCTCGAAGCGCAGGTCTTGGAGACCGACGGCAATCCGCTAGCCTACGGGCAGTGGCTGGGCGCGCCCGGCAAGCCGACGATGCTCGTCTACGGTCACTACGACGTGCAGCCCGTCGACCCGCTGGAACTCTGGACGAGCCCGCCATTTGAAGCGCAGGTTCGCGACGGCAAGATTTTCGGGCGCGGATCGGTCGACGACAAGGGTCAGGTGCTCATGCATTTGGCGGCCATCGAGGCGCACATGAAAACGCGCGGCGCGCTCCCGGTGAATCTCAAAGTGGTGATCGAGGGCGAAGAAGAGATCGGATCGCCGAATTTCGAAGCCGCGCTCGCGCGCTATCGAGAGAAATTCGTCGCCGATATCGCGGTAATATCCGACACGGCGGTGTTCGCCGCCGATGTGCCGTCGCTCACGACCTCGATTCGCGGGCTGGTGCATTGGGAGCTCGCCGTCGAAGGCCCGACGAACGATCTGCACTCCGGATACTACGGCGGCATCGTGCGCAATCCGATCGAAGCGCTGGCCGAGATCATCGCCGCGTTGAAAGACGCCGACGGACGGGTGCTCGTCCCCGGATTCTACGACGGTGTCGCGGATCTGCAGCCGCGCCATCTCGCAGAACTGCGCGGCCTGCCGTTCGACGAAGCGCGCGAAGCAAAGTCGCTCGGCGTCCCCGAACTCTGCGGCGAGCGCGGCCGGCTCGCGCTCGAACGCATGTGGTTTCGGCCGACGCTCGAGTGCAACGGTATTTGGGGCGGTTATCAAGGGCCGGGCAGTAAGACGATCATCCCCAGCTGGGCGAAAGCGAAGATATCCGCGCGCCTGGTCGGAGACCAGGATCCGGCCGTCATAAAAGAGGCTGTCGCGCAGTACGTGCGGCGCGTCGCGCCGCCGGGCGTGCGCGTGAGCGTGGAATCGGCGGGCGACACGCGCGGGGTCGTTACCTCGCGCGATCATCCGGCGGTGGCCGCGGCCGCGCGCGCGATGGAAGCGGGCTTCGGCAAAGCGCCGGTCTTCATCGGGACCGGCGGCACGATCGGTCCGGTCGCGAGTTTCGATCGCATCCTGCGCCTGCCGCAAGTGCTCATCGGCGTCGGACTGCCCGACGATCAAATTCACGCGCCGAACGAGAAGTTCACGCTCGCGCAATTCTTCGGCGGCATCAAAACGCTCGCATACCTCTACGACGAATTGGCCGCGCTGTGAGCGATTGCCGTAGGCGCATTCGCGGGTAATGGCGCGCAAGCTTCGGCTGGGAATCGATGTCGGCGGTACGTTTACCGATGTCGTCGCCATCGACGCGAGCAGCCGCGAATTACTCGCGCGCGTAAAAGTGCCGACCTCACACGACGCGCCCGAAGGCGTCGCGGCGGGCATCGTTTCGGGCATCGAACGGCTCTTGGCCGAACACGCGATCGATCCGAACGACGTTGCGTTCATCGCGCACTCGACGACGCAGGCAACCAATGCGCTGCTCGAGGGTGACGTGGCGAGCGTCGGCGTGATCGGCCTGCTCGACGGGTTTGCGCCGCTCGCGCGGGCGCAGATGCGGTTCGCACCTTTCGATTTAGCGCCCAATGCCCCGTTCGTTCCGCGCTTCGAGTTCGTGCGGGGTCAGCGAACGCGCGAGGCCGTCGATCGGTTGCGCTCGGCCGGGGTCGACGCAATCGCCGTATCGCATGCGTTTGCGGTCGACCGGCCGGAAGAGGAAGCGGCGGTTGTGGACTACGCCCGCGCGCAAGGCTTGTATGCCACGGCCGGCCACGAGGTGAGCTCGATGTACGGATTGCGCGCGCGCACGCGTACGGCCGCACTCAACGCCGCGATCTTGCCGAAAATGGTTCGGACCGCGCAAATGACCGATGCGGCCGTGCAGCGCGCGGCAATCGCCGCTCCGTTGATGATCATGCGCAGCGACGGCGGCGTGATGGACGTGCGGGAAATCGAGCGCCGCCCGATCCTCACGTTGCTCTCCGGACCCGCCGCGGGCGTCGCGGGAGCGCTCCTCTACGAAAATGTGACCGACGGAATTTTTATCGAAGTCGGCGGGACGAGCGCGGACTGTTCGGCGATTCGCTCGGGCATGCCGCAGATGCGGCCGGCGCGCGTGGGCGGACATCGCACCATGCTGCGCACGCTCGACGTGCGCACGCTCGCGATCGCGGGCGGCAGCATGATCCGCATCTCGGCGGACGCGATCGTCGACGTTGGCCCGCGCTCGGCCCATATCGCGGGGTTAAAGTATGCGAGTTTCGTCGCGCCCGAACTCTTCGACGGAGCGCGCGTCGAGACGATTCGGCCGACGCCGCACGATCCGCCCGACTACCTGGCGATCGTCGCGCGCGACGGCACGCGCATCGCGCTCACGCCGACCTGCGCGTCGAACTTCCTCGGGTACGTGCCCGAGAGCGCGTTTTCGCGCGGGAACGGCGAGTCGGTGCGGCGCGGCTTCGAGTTGCTCGCCGAGCTTCTCGGCGGCGATGCGCGCGCGCTCGCGCGCGCGGTGCTCGATCGTGCGACCGATAAAGTGATTGCGGCGATCGACGAGCTGGTCGCCGACTACGCGCTCGACCGGCGCACGCTGGTGGTGGTGGGCGGCGGCGGCGGTGCCGCCGCGCTCGTACCGTACGCCGCCGAACGCAGCCGGCTCGATTTTCGGCTCGCGCGCGACGCCGAGGTGATTTCGCCGATCGGCGTGGCGTTGGCGCTCGTGCGTGAAGTGGTGGAACGAACGATCGTCGATCCGGGGCCGGAGGATATCGTGCGCATTCGCCGGCAAGCGCAGGACGCGGTGATCGCCGCGGGTGCGTCGCCCGAACGCGTCGAGGTTGCCATCGAGATCGATCCGCAGCGCAACCTCGTGCGGGCGACCGCTTCGGGCGCGAGCGAACTCGCCGAGACCGCCGCGCGCGGTGCGAGCGGCCCGCAGGAGCTGCACGCAACGGCCGCGCGAATGTTGCGCGCGCAACTCCACGAGGTACGGCGCATCGGTGGAACGGATGCGCTTGCAATCTACGAGCGCGAAGTGCGCGTACCCGGCCGTTTCGGGCGGATGAAAACGCTGCGCGATCTGCGCGTATTGGACGCCACGGGCGTCGCGCGGTTGGGCTTGCTCGATGCGAGTCTAACGCAGTCGACCGCGGGCGCGGCCCCGGAGTCGCTTGGCGAAGCGATCGAATCGGCCACGGCATTCGGCGATGTCGGGCGCGCGCTGCCCGATCTGTTCGTTCTGCACGGCGCGCGGATTGCCGACTTCAGCGGCCTCGCGAGCGCCGGTCAAGCCATCGCACTCGCGCGCGAAGAACTCGCCGGGCGCGAACCCGACGCGCCGATCGTCATCCTCACGTCGAAGAAATTAGCCTGAGACTATTGGGCGGACCATGGATTGGCGACATCGAGCGCGCCGAATGCGGCGACGTCAAAGTGCCTCACGTTCCGAGTGACGATGGTCAGTCCGTGGGAACAGGCGGTGGCGGCTATCTGAGAATCGGTCGACGGGAGCGTCCTGCCCTTAAGGCGAGCGTCGGCAACCGCCCGACCCCAAATTCGCGCCGACGCGACGTCGAACGAGAGAATGCGCCCTTCGAATTCGTCGATGAGGTTCTGCAGCCACGCCTCTAACGTGCGCCGGCGCTTGGTCGCTCCGAGCAGGCGGATTCCGATCTCCAACTCACCGATGGAAAGAGCGCTCACAAATGCCTCGGCCGCTGAGTGCGTAGACATCCATGATAAAAATCCGGAATTAGGGAGCGGCTTTGTAAGTTCCGACAGCGCCGTAGTGTCGAGAAGAAACGGCACTATGCGCGCTCGTCGTCAAAGATGTCGGATCGCGGATCGTAGCGTTCGTCCGCATGCGAGAGATCCAGTTCGGAATGCATCAGCGGGGAGTGCAACAGGAAAGACACGAGAGATTTCTGCGGGTGAAGCCGCTCATACTCGCCGATCGAGACCACTGCGGCCGCCGCCTTTCCTCGGCGTAAGATTACTTGCGCTTTTCCGGACTCCGCGAGATCCACGAGCTCCGAGAGTTTAGCCTTCGCGTCTTGAAGATTCCAAGCTCGCCGAGGGGTAGTTTTCATATAACTAGTTTAAACTAGTTTGTCCTTGCGAGGCAAGCTTTGTCCCGGAAAAGAACAACGAGTCGCGTACGACGCGGCTCGTTGTTCTTTCCGGGGTTCGGGTAGACTAGTTGACTGGTGGTTGGGCGATCAGCAGTGCGTTGGCCGCTTCGTCTTGCGCCACGGTGCTGTGTTTTCTGCCGTAGGTAAAGTAGAAGATCAAACCGACGACGAGCCAGATGATGAACCACAGCCACACGATCGGGAAGAATCCCCACGCGAGCGGGTTGCCAACCTTTAAGTAGTAGATCAAGCCGAGGGCCGTGATCGCGGAGAGTATCGGAATGATGTACGGCCCGAACGGTACCGTGAACGAGCCCTTGAGATCCGCGTGACGCCTGCGCAGGATCGGTACGGCGATCGAGACGAGGATGAACGCGAAGAGCGTGCCCATGTTGGTGAGCGATCCGACGATATTGATCGGCGTGAAGGCCGCGATCGCGGCGATGCAGATGCCGAAGAAGACCGTCGAAAAGACCGGCGTGCGCCACGTCGGATGCAGCCGCGTAAACGACGGCGGAATCAATTTGTCGCGCGACATCGCGAAGAACACGCGACTCTGTCCGAACATCATGACCAGCAGCACCGTCGTCAGACCCGCAAGCGCGCCCAGCGAGATGATGATGGAAGCGGCCGGTCCCCACGACAGACCCATGTGGAGGACGGCATACGCAACGGGGAACGCGTTGTTGAGCGTGTAGAACGGAACTACGCCGTTGAGCACGAGCACGACGATGATGTACAGAATCGTGCAGATCGCCAAGCTCCCGAGAATGCCGATCGGCAGATCCCGTTTGGGATTCTTGGCTTCTTCGGCGGTGGTCGAGACCGCATCGAAACCGATATACGCGAAGAAGATGAACGCCGCGCCGCCCAGCATGCCGCTCCATCCGAAGGGCAAGAAACCGCCATCGTGAGTGAGCGGTCCGGCCGGGAGGTGGTAGTTAATGATGTTGATGTGCTGCAGTCCGATGACGATGAAAAACGCCACGATGCAGAGTTTGATCGCGACGATGATCGAATTCACCAGTCCGGACTCGCGCGTGCCGCGAGCGAGCAGTGCGGTGATGATCAGGATGATGATCGCCGCCGGAACGTTGGCATAACCCGACGGGCCGGCCTGACCCGCGAGGCCCCAATGCGGTCCGTTCGCCCATTGCGGCGGAATGTTCCAAATATGCGCCTGCGCGAGCAGGTTCGCGAAGTAGCCGGACCAGCCGATGCTGACCGTCGCCGCTCCGAGCGCGTATTCGAGCACGAGATCCCACCCGATCACCCACGCCATGAATTCACCGAGCGTGGCATAGGTGTACGTGTAGGCGCTGCCGGAGATCGGGATCTTGCTCGAGACCTCGGCGTAACAGAGCGCCGCTAGCGCGCTAACGATGCCGGCGACCACGAACGAAAGCGCCAGCGACGGGCCGGCGCGAGTCGCCGAGGCAACACCGGTCAGTACAAAGATGCCGGTTCCGATAATGGCGCCGATGCCCATTGCAGTCAGCGCCCAAGGGCCGAGCGATCGCTTTAGGCCGTGTTCGCTATCTGCGCCCTGGGCCAGTATTCGCGATAGAGGCTTAACTCTTTGTAAAAGCATTAGGGCGGAAAATACACCTTCGGCGGGCGACTCCCTGGTTTTAAAGCCGGAAAAGTCTCAGAGAACCGGTGCGGTGCCAACAAAGAGGCCGCGTCCCGTTAGCCCGATCTCGTCGAAGCTGACGGTCAGACGTGCGTTACGAAATGCATTTGCGTATTGCTCGTGCGTGAAGAGCGTGATGCGGTGCGGTTCGGTGAAGTTGCGGATGCCGTCGCGCGAGGCGACCATATAATGGAAGTGCAGGACGGCCACGTTCCCGTCGCGCCGGCTCACGTTCATGCGGGCGATCTTTAGGCCCGGCTCGTCGACGTAGAGTGCGTTGACGTGGCCGTCGTCCCATTGTTCGGGCGTGAACCACGGTTCGAGCACCACGACCCCGCCGGGCTTGAGGTGTTTGGCGAAGGTCTGCAGCGTCTGTTCGAGGCGCACCAGATTCGGCGCGTAACCGATCGATCCGAAGAGGCAGAGGATCGCGTCGAAGCGCTTGCCGAGATTGAAGCTGATCATGTCCGCGAGGTGCATCGGCAGCCCGGGATTGCGCTCGCTTGCGATCGCGAGCAGATTGCGATCGATGTCGAGCCCTTCGGCGGCGAACCGGTCGCGGAGCGCTTCCAGGTGCTTGCCCGTTCCGCACGCGACGTCGAGGAGCGCGTTGCCGTCGGAGCGTTTGCGATCGGCCACGATCTCCGAGATGCGCTGCGCTTCGGTCGCGTAGTCTTTGCCGAGCGCCTTGTAGAGTGCGTCGTAGTACTTTGCCGATTGGGTGAACATGAGCGCGCAAGCTTTACGTCATACTTTGAAATGGCCTGCCGACCGAGCGTAGAAGCTCCGGCCATGCGCGATTACGACGTGATGGTTATCGGCGGCGGAAATGCCGGTTGTGCGGCGGCGCTCGCAGCGGCGCGGCATGGCGCGCGCACGCTGCTGGTAGAACGGTACGGATTTCTCGGTGGTACCGCGACCGCATCGATGGTCGGACCGTGGATGACCTTTCATTCCGGAAGCAAGCGCATCGTTGGCGGAATCGCGCAAGAGATCGTCGAGCGCTTGCAGCGCATGGGCGGTTCCCCGGGCCACTTGCACGATTCTTCGGATTACGTGCCGACGATCACGCCGTTCGATCCCGAAGTTCATAAGGCGCTGCTCTTCGAACTCATGCGCGAGTCGAACGTGGATCTGCTGTTGCACGCGTATTTTTTGGACGCGATCGCCGGTCGCACGAACGACGGACCGGTCGAGGTGCGCGGCGCTCGTTTCGCGACGGTCGCCGGCGTGCGCGAGTACCACGCTCGGCTGACGATCGACTCCACGGCCGACGCCTACGTTGCGGCGTCGGCGGGCGTCGCGACGCAGCAGGGCGACGCGCGCGGCCGCGTGCAGCCGGCGAGCTTGATGTTTCGTTTGAGTCACGTCGACCTAGCGAAAACCGCAACCTACGTGCGCATGCATCCCGATCAAATGCGCACCTCGTTGAAGGCGCACGAACGCACGGCGCACGCCCTGACGGCGGTGGCGGGACTCTACGAGCTGTGGCAAACGGCACAAAACGAGGGCGACGTTTCGATTCCGCGCGAACTCGTCTCGTTCTTCATCACGCCGTACGAGGACGAGGTCAGCGTCAACATGACGCGCGTCACCAATATCGATCCGCTCGATCCCGACGATCTGACGCGAGCCGAAGTCGAATCGCGGATGCAAGTGATGCAGTTGCTCGAGTTCTTTCGCAAACGCGTGCCGGGATTCGAAAACTGTCGTCTGGCGGCAACGGCGACGCAGATCGGGATTCGCGAATCTCGACGCATCGTCGGCGCCTACACGCTCACGCGCGAAGACGTGTTGGAGGCGCGCCGATTCGACGACGCCGTGGCGCGCAGCGCCTATCCGATCGATATTCACAATCCCGCCGGCAGCGGCACGACCACGCACCGTCTGCCGGCCGGCGAGAGTTACGAGATTCCCTACCGCTGCATGGTACCGGCGAGCGTCGAACGATTGCTCGTTGCCGGGCGCTGCATCTCCACCACGCACGAAGCGCTCGCATCGACGCGGCTCACGCCGACGGTCATGACGCTCGGCCAGGCGGCCGGAACCGCCGCCGCGCTAGCGAATCAACGTGCGGTGTCTCTGCGAAACCTCGATCCGCGGCTCCTGCGCGAAACGCTCGTCGCCGACGGGGTCATGCTGTGAACCGCGCAATGCGGCTCGTGCGCGAGTACGGCGTCGCCGTCGAGTTCGCCGACCTGGGGGATTGGAGCGCCGACGCGCTGCGATCGGAGTACGATCCCGCCGGTCCGACGATCCGCTTAAATACGCGCGTCATCGAAGCGCTGGCGGTCGAGCAGATCGGGGAGTTCGTGACGCTCGCGCTCGCGCACGAGATCTATCACCATCGCGAACGTCTCGGCGAGATCGAACGATTGCCGCGGCGCGCGGATCGCGAAAGCGCCGCCGCCGATTTTGCGGGCCGCATGCTCGCCGCATCGTGACCCTCTTCGCCGGAATCGACGGTGGTCAAAGCTCCACGATTGCCGTCGTCGCCGACGAGACCGGACGCGTGCTCGCGCGCGGCCGCGCCGGTGCCGCCGATGAAGTCGCGCAGGGAGCGGAATCCACCCGCCTGCACGACGCGCTCGCGCGCGCGCTCGCCAATGCCTGCGCCGCCGCGAAGATCGATTCGCAGACGCGCTTTCGGGCAATCGTTGCGGGCGTGAGCGGTTACGAAGGCAAGGTCTACGGCAAATGGCCGGAACTTGGGGCGGAACAATTGACGCTGATGCACGACGCGCCGATCGCGCATAGCGGCGCGTTTGCCGGCGGCCCGGGTATCGTGGTTATCGCCGGCACCGGGTCCGTGGCGTACGGCGTCGATTCGAGCGACGCGTGCGTAACCGTCGGCGGATGGGGATACCTTTTTGGCGACGAGGGGAGCGCGTTCTGGCTCGCTCGCGAAACGCTCGCCGATGCGATGTGCGAATCCGATGCGGAGGTCGAAAACGATCTCGTCGCGCCCGCGCTCGCATATTTCGAGATGCCGTCGCTGCGCGCGCTCGCGCGCGCGTTCTATGCTGGCTCGATCGCACGCGCGAAACTAGCGGGTTTCGCCGTCGAGATCGTCCGCTCGGCGGAGAACGGCAGCCAACGCGCCGCCCAAGCCTGCCGCGAAGCGGCCGGCGCGCTCGCAACGCTCGCCGCGAACGCGGCGTCGCGCCTCGCGCTCCAATCGCCGCACGTTGCCTTCATCGGCGGTCTGACGAGCGGTGCGACGATGCGCGAAGCGATCGCCCGGGCGGTGACCGAACGCCTGCCCGACGCGCAAGTGGTCCAACCGCAATACGATCCGGCGATCGGCGCCCTGTTGCTCGCGTACAAGAGCGCCGGACTCGACGTGCGCGTGGTGGAGGAAGCGTGAGCCTGCTCGATCGTTTGCGCGGCGGTCTCATCGTCTCGGTCCAGGCCTGGCCAAACTCGCCGATCGACGATCCCTACGTCTTAGCGGCACTGGCGGCCGCGGCCGAAAAAAACGGTGCCGTCGCCGTGCGAATCCAGGGCGCAGCAAATCTCGCCGCCGTGCGCGAGCGGGTCGCGGTCCCAATCCTCGGGCTCGTCAAGCGCGACTACGAGGGATTCGAGCCCTACATCACGCCGACGCTGCGCGAAGTGCGCGAGATTCTCGAAACCGGCGCCGAGATCGTCGCCTTCGACGCAACCGCGCGCCCGCGCCCGGCCGGTGCGACCGTCGCCGGTATCATCGGCGCGATCCACGCCGCCGGCGCTCTCGCGATGGCGGATTGCGCGACCGAGCCCGACGGCGTCGCCGCCGTCGCGATGGGAGCCGACGTCATCGCCACCACCCTCTGTGGCTATACAAAGGAAACGCAAGGCCATTCCCTCCCCGCCCTCGACCTCGTCCACGCTTTCGCCGAACTCGACATCTTCACGATCTGCGAAGGCGGCATCCACACCCCTGCCGACGCCCAATCCGCCCAAATCGCCGGCGCCGACGCCATAGTCGTAGGCACCGCCATAACCAACACCGACTGGCTAACCCAAACCTTCGCCACCGCCCTAAAAAAATAACAAAAAACGACAAAAGCCCGCCGCAAAAATCGCACCGGCTTGCGTGGGGACGGGTACGGCACGGCGGGCGTGCGAGGGAGGAGCGAAGCCAGGATGGCGAGAGCGACGACGAGCCGAGCAGCTTTTTCGCACGATGCGAAAAAGCGGGCGTCCCGCCGTGTCGTGCCCGTCCCCGCGCAAGCAGCCAGCCGATCTCCCAGGGCCTTTTGTCGTGGCAAGGCAAGGACGCTTTTTCCTATAGTCGTAATAGACTCTTCGAGATGTCATGCTCAAGTTTGTTGGGGTATTTGCACGTTGGCTGTAGAGAATAGAGATCCGGCGGTCCATCTCGACCGGGGTTTTTGGCTAGCAACGTTGGTGATCGCGGTCCTTTCGGTGCTCAGCATTCTGTATTGGTGGCTGATGGCTCCAATCACGAGCTGGCTGCCCGAGGCCGTCGATAAAGCGCAGCAGATCGATTCGCTCTCGCGCTTCCTGCTCGCATCGGGCACGGCGCTCTTCATCATCGTCGTCGGCTACCTGCTCTATTTCTCGTTCGCCTTCCGCCGTCGCAAGACCGACGCGCCCGACGCGATCGGCGTACAGATCCACGACAATCACAAGCTCGAACTCTGGTGGACGCTGATTCCGACGATCTTCGTCGTGATCATGGCGGTCTTCAGCATCAAGATTTGGGCCGGCATCCAGCTCGGCGACAACAACGGCATGGTCGTCGAAGCGCTCGGGCACCAGTGGTTCTACTCGTTTCGCTATCCCGACGTGCATGGCGAGATCACCAACGAGATGCATCTGCCGCTCGGCGTTCCGGTCACGCTGCACGTCAGTTCGTACGACGTGATCCACTCGTTCTGGGTGCCGGATATGCGCCTGAAGGCCGATATGGTTCCGGGCATCATCAATACGCTGCGCTTCACGCCGACCCGTCCGGGCCGCTATCAGATCATCTGTACGGAGTTTTGCGGAACGCTGCACGGCGAGATGAACAAGCAATACGTGGTCATCGATACCCCGCAAGCCTACAAGAAATGGTATCAAGGCTGGCAGCAAAAGAACGCGCACGCATCCGATGCGATTCCGACGCAGTCGAGCGGAGCGATCAGCCTTGCGGGCGGCGACGTTAACGCCGGCAAGATGCTCTTCACGCAGAAATGCTCGGCGTGTCACGCGATCGCCCCGTTCGCCCACAAGGTCGTTGGGCCGGGCCTCAAGGGCGTTTTGAACGATCCCGCCCACCCGAATCTCGTCGACGGAGCCGCGGCGACGCCGGCGAACGTCGCGAAGATTTTGCAGCAGGGCTATAAGGGCGACATGGGCCAGATGCCCAACCAAACCGCGAACGGACTGACCGACAAAGATATCGCCAATCTCGTCGCGTTCCTGAAATCCACGAAGTAACTGGAGCAAGCATGGCAGTAGCAGCGGTACACGCAGGCGGCATAGCCGACCACATTCATCCCGAGCCGCAAGGGTTCGTGCGGAAGTATTTGTTTTCGATCGATCATAAGATCATCGGCATTCAATACCTCATCACGGCCGGCGTCTTTCTGGTTCTCGGCGGTCTGCTCGCAGAGTTGATTCGCGTGCAATTGATGAACGCGAACGGCGGCTTTATGACGCCGGATACCTACAACGAGGTCTACTCGGTACACGGCTCGACGATGGTCTGGCTCGTGATCATTCCGATGTTGACCGGCGGCTTCGGGAACTTCGTCTTTCCGCTGCAGATCGGCGCGCGCGACGTCGCGTTTCCCTGGCTGAATATGTTGAGCTTCTGGCTCTTCCCGCCGGCCGGCCTGATGCTCTACGGCTCGTTCCTGATGGGCGCGCCGGCGGCCGGCTGGACCGAGTATCCGCCGATGTCGCTGCAAGGTCAGGCGGGTACCTCGATGTGGTGCGCCGCGATCTTTTTGGTCGGCGTCAGCTCCACGCTTACCGGTATCAACTTCTTGGTGACGCTGCTCAAGATGCGCGCGCCCGGCATGACGTATACGCGCATGCCGTTGTTCTGCTGGGCACAGTTCGTGACCGCCCCGCTGCTGATGATCGCGACGACGGCGCTTGGCGCCGCACTCGCCGCACTCTTTATCGAGCGCCAATTCGGCGTGCCGTTCTTCGACCCGACCAAGGGCGGCAGTCCGCTGCTCTGGCAGCACATGTTTTGGTTCTACTCGCATCCGGCCGTCTATATCATGATTCTGCCGGTCTTCGGAATCGTCTCCGAAGTCTTCCCGACCTTCGCGCGCAAGCCGATCTTCGGATATAAAATGATCGCCTTCTCGTCGTGTTCGATCGCGATTCTGGGCTTTATGGTCTGGGCGCATCACATGTTCACCTCGGGCATGGCGCCGTTCTTGCAATTGCCGTTTATGGTGCTCACGATGCTGATCGCCATTCCGACCGGCATCAAGATCTTCTCGTGGGTCGCTACGCTCTGGGGCGGCAAGATCCACTTCTCGACCGCAATGCTCTTCGCGATCGGGTTCATCGCGACGTTCACGCTCGGCGGCATCACCGGCGTCTTCTTAGCGGCGGTTCCTTTCGACTTGCACGCGCACGGCACGTACTTCATCGTCGCGCATCTCCACTACGTACTCGTCGGCGGCAGCTTGATGGGCATCTTCTCCGGAATCTACTTCTGGTATCCGAAGATGACCGGCCGCCTGATGAGCGAGAAGCTCGGCAAGTGGTCGTTCTGGCTGTTTTTCATCGGCTTCAACGGCACGTTCTTACCGATGCACAACATGGGACTGCTCGGCATGCCGCGTCGCGTCGCCGAATACGACCCGCAGTTCCAGACGCTCAACCGGATCGCATCGTCGTTTTCGTTCGTGATGACCATCGCAATTCTACTCACCATCATCAACGTGCTCTACAGCATCAAGAAGGGCAAACGAGCGGGGCACAATCCGTGGAACGCGCGGACGCTCGAGTGGCAGATTCCGTCGCCGCCTCACTATTACAACTTCAAACACATCCCGTCGGTGTTCGCCAATCCGTACGACTTCAACGAACCGCTGCCATATCGCGGCCTCGAAGAAGAACTCACCGACTCTCCGGCGCCGATGGGGGCTCACTAGCGTGGCGGTAGCATCTTCGCTCTTGTCGACTCCGCTCACGCACGGGCACGACGAGGCCGATCAACTCTACATCGAGACTCGCGAACTGCGCGTGCAGGGTTTCCTGCTCTTCATGGTCAGCGATCTCGTGCTCTTCTCGTCGTTCATTTTCGCGTATCTCTATCTGCGCAATTCGGGCCAAGGCTGGCCGCCTGCGGGGGGACCGCACGTCGACATCTGGCTCGCGGCCATGAACTCGGTCGTGCTCTTCGGTTCGGGCGCCACGATGCACTTTGCGCTCGAAAACTGGAAGCATCGCAACTTCATCAAATTTGCGAACTGGATGATGGCGACCATCGTTCTGGGCTGCCTGTTCTTGGGCGGTCAGGGCGTGGAGTACGTGAGTCTGTACACGAAGGATCACGCATCGTGGGCCGGCAGCGGAATTTTCGGTGCGTCGTTCTTCACGCTCACCGGCATGCACGGCTTCCACGTGTTCGTCGGCGTGATCTATCTCATCACGCTGCTGCTGCAGGCGACCGCGGGTAAATACACCTTCTCGCGCTATACGGGCCTGACGCTCGGTACGCTCTACTGGCATTTCGTCGACGTCATCTGGGTCGTACTCTTCTCGATCTTCTATCTGCTGTAAGGCGAGGCACCATGGATCATACAATCATCGTCGAACGCACGATCGCCATCGTCTTCGGCATCGTCGTGCTCGTTACGGCACTCGTCGCGCTCAAGAACGATTGGAAGACGCCCGGCCTCGAGAATCACGTCTTCAAAGTGATGCTGGGATTGCTCGCGCTCGGAGGCCTGCTCGGCACGCTCGCCGGCATCGGCATCATTGGAAAGGCATAGCATGTACGACATGACGGACGAGCGCGGCGTTCCGACGAGCCGCGGCATCCCGACGGCGGTTCGCATCGCGATCCTCATCGGCTGCATCATCATCTTTGCCGTTGGCGGCGACGTGATCTTCAACGCCAGCTACGGGCACCAGTGGCCCGCTAACAAAACGCTCCGCGTTCCGCTCTCCGGCGGCTAGCGACGGGGCGCGATTCCGATCGCGAGCAGCGGGATCTCCTCGTCGGGCAACACGCCGGTCGAACGGCCGTCGATTTTGTGGATGCCGCCGAAGGTCGAGAATTCCGCCATCGCCGGGACGACGAGTTCGGGCAGCGGTTTCTTACCGAAACATTCCCACTCGCACGCGACGCCTCGATCTTCGAACAACACCGCGACGTAGCCGGTCGATTCTTCCTCGGATTCGACGTCGGGCGCGCGGTAGCGCACGTAGCCGTCGACGATGAAGATCGGTTTGAACGTGTGGACGTACGCGCGCACCGGGGCGAAAAGCACCGCGAAAAGATAGCCCGCGAACAGGAGCGCTACGAACGCGAAGCACGGCGCTAGCACGACGAGATCGTGCTGGGACGAATGGTTCGCGCGCCACACGATACCCCAGGTCAACAGCGAGAAGAAGAGCGTACCGAGCAGCGGCTCGATCGCAATCGCGAAGCGCCCCGTCAGGCCGCGCCACACCTTGCGGCGCTCGTCGTCGGTCCACGAGCGACGCGCGAGATGCCGCTCCGTCTCCATCCACTTGAATTTCATCGCGCTTCTAGTATCTCACAGGTTGATGCGCGTGCGACGATCTCGCGATGCGCCGCGCTCGGCGCCAAGGTACCGAACGCATGGCCCCAGTTGCCGGCAATGCGCGAATCGATGAAGGCGTCGCTCACCGCCGCCGGAGCGAACTGAACGAGCAGCGCGGCTTGCCAGAGCAACGCGAGCGTTTCTACGAATGCGCGCGCCGACCGCTGCCCGTCCGCACCCCGCGCGCGCGAGAGAACGCGTAGCCGGTCCAGCGCCGCCTGCAGACGTTTTTCGTGCAGCGCCGGCGCGATCTCGGCGCCGAACGCTTCGAACGTCTCGGGCGCTTTCTCGACGATGCGCAGCACGTCGAGCGCGTTGATGTTTCCCGAGCCTTCCCAGATTGAGTTGAGCGGTGCCTCGCGGTAGAGGCGCGGCATTCCGGAGTCTTCGACGTACCCGTTGCCGCCGAGCGACTCCAGCGCTTCGGCTACGTGCGCGGGCGTTCGCTTGCATATCCAATATTTGCCGACCGCCGTGCCCAGGCGGCGCAGCAGCGCTTCCGCCGGATCGTGCTCCGCGCGGTCGGTGGCGCGGGCGAGCCGCACGAGCAGGGCCGTGGCGGCTTCGGATTCCAGGGCGAGATCGGCGAGCACGTTCTGCATTGCCGGCTGCTCGACGAGCGGTCTGCCGAACGCGGAACGATACGTGGCGTGGTGGATCGCGCGCACGGTCGCGCCGCGCATGAGCGCTGCCGAGCCGTTGATGCAATCCAACCGCGTACAGTTCACCATTTCGACGATCGTGGAGATACCGCGTCCTTCTTTGCCGACGCGCAGCGCCCACGCGCCGTCGAATTCGACCTCGCTCGATGCGTTGGAGCGATTGCCGAGCTTGTCTTTGAGGCGTTGGACGAACATGCGGTTGCGCGTTGCGTCGGGAAGCACGCGCGGCAGCAAGAAGCACGTCAAGCCCGCATCGGCCTGCGCCAGCACGAAGAACGCGTCGCACATCGGGGCCGAACAGAACCACTTGTGTCCGGTAAGCAGGTAGGCCTCGCCCATCGACGTGTGCTCGGCAAACGTCGCGCGCGTCGTGTTGGCACGCACGTCGGAACCGCCTTGCTTCTCCGTCATCGCCATGCCCGTAAGCGCGCTGCGCTTTTCGGCGATCGGCACGAGTCGAGGATCGTACTCGCGCGCCGTCAGTCGCGGTTCCCATACTCGCGCGACCTCGGGCTGCAGGCGCAGCGCGGGAACGGCGGCGTACGTCATCGAGATCGGGCAGCCGTGGCCGGCTTCAACTTGCGCCCAAAGAAAAAACTTCGCCGCCCGCGTAACGTGCGCGTTCGCAGCCGGGTCGGCCCACGGTGCCGCGTGCAGGCCGAAGCGCGTTGCTACCTCGAGCAGTCGATACCAACTCGGATGGAAGCGCACTTCGTCGATGCGATGACCGTAGCGGTCGTGCGTTTGCAGTTCCGGTGGATTCGCGTTGGCCTGCTCGCCCCATGCGATACATTCGGGCGAGCCGGCGAGCGTTCCGATACGCTCGACCTCGGCGTCGGGCGCGCTGCCGCTTTCGCGTTCGATCGCCTCGCACAACGCACGGTCCGAGCGAAGTGCGTCGTAGGGCTCGAGCGGCGGGGGCTGGTTGAGGACCTCGTGGGTGTCCATCAACCTCACTCGGGCGTTTGGACTCGAAGTTCCTCTCGCCGGCTGCGCAGAGTTGCGGCGATCGCCATCGCGATCAAGGCGACGACGGCGAAAGCGAGATAGGTATCGCGGTACGCGGCGCTGTCGGAGAGCGCGATGCTCATGATGCCGCCGGCGAGCGATCCGCCGAGGATCTGACCGATGATCAAAAACTGGCTCAGCAAGCCAACGGCGGTCGAGCGCGTCCGCGGCGTCGTTTCGTTGGTGACGATATAGCGCGTCGGCGCGCCGAGCAACGCTCCGAAGCCAAGTCCGGCAACGATCATCGCCGCGATCGACATCCAGAGCGTATCGAAGCCGAGTGCGAAGAACGCGATCCCGACCTCGGTGCAAAACGTGCCGACCAAAAGCACGTCGCGGCTGCCGATGCGATCGAGCGCCCGGCCCGCGCCGGGAATGACCGCGACGAAGACGAACGCGCCGATCGCGGCGATGAGACCCGCGGCAGCGTACGAGAGATGCTGCGCGCCGACCAGCACCGTCGGAACGAAGAAGAGCGAGCCTTCCAGCATCCCGATTGCGAGTTCGAGCGCGTAAGTCTTAACTAGTTGCGGCGTCGTGAACAGCTTCGGCGGCACGATCGGATGGCGCGCGATGCGCTGCCAGAGCCCGAAACCTACGAGCAGCAAGAGACCGATGGCGATCGTCGTCGCGTGCGCGCCGCTGATGCCGTACATGAGCGAGAGCAGTCCCAGCGCGAGCAGGCTCAACCCGAATCCGTCGAGCGGACCGCGCACGCGCGGCGCGTTGACGGGAACGTAGGTGCGCGCGAGATAGATCACGACCGCGGCGAGCGGGAAGTTGAGAATGAAGATCCAGCGCCACGAAACGAAGTGCGTGACGACGCCGCCGAAGAGCGGGCCGATCACGGCCGCAACGCCCCACGTGGCCGCCACCATACCGAGCGCGGCACCGCGCCGCGCCGGCGGAAACGCATCGGCGATCGCCGCGGTGGCGACGGGAAAGATGCCGCCCGCGCCCAGCGCTTGGATCGCGCGCGCGAAGAGAAAGACGTTGTAGCTCGGCGAGAGTACGGCGATCAAACTGCCGAGTGCGAAAAGCGAGACGCACGCGATGTAGATCGGGCGGCGACCGTAGCGGTCGGCGAGCGTACTCATAATCGCGATCGAGACGATGTTCGCGAGCAGGTAGAGCGTGAAGATCCACGAGAGATCGCCCGTGCCTACGCCAAACTGCACGCCGATGGCCGGCAGCGCCGGCGAGAGCACGCCCAGATCGAGGGCGCCGGCGAGCACGCCGAGGCCGAGCGTGAGCAACAGCGGAATCGCGGAGTTTTCGAGTTCGTGTCCCGCGATCGTGCGCGTGCCGGTGTTAAGCAATGATCCGGTCGATTACCATGATCGCGCACATGAGCGCGAGGTAGATCAAGGAGTACTTGAAAAGATGGCGCGCCCAAGTCTTGCCCTTATCGCGCCACGTGCGGACCGCGTCGAGCAAGAAGATGCCGCCGAGCACGGCCGCGGCGGCGAAATAAAACGGCCCCATGATGTGGAGCGGATAGAGCGCGAGCGACGCGAGCACGAGCAAGATCGAATAGTAAATGATCTCGCGTTTGGTGCGTTCGACGCCGCTCACGTTCGGGAGCATCGGAATGTGCGCTTTATCGTAGTCGATCTCGGTCATCAGCGCGAGCGACCAAAAGTGCGGCGGCGTCCAGAGAAAGATGACCGCGAAGAGCCCGAGCGCCGGGCCGCCGATCGCGTGGGTGACCGCGGCCCAGCCGACGAGCGGCGGTACCGCGCCGGCGGCGCCGCCGATCACGATATTGAGCGGCGTGATGCGTTTGAGCCACATCGTGTAGATGACGACGTAGTACGCGTTGCCGGCGAGTGATAGCCACGCAGCCAGCGGGTTAACCAAGAAATACAAGGATGCAAACGAGAGTACGCCCAGCGCGACGGCAAACGCCGTCGCCGCCGAAACCGAGATGCGCCCTTGCGGCAACGGACGGTTGCGCGTGCGTTTCATCAGCGCGTCGATGTCGCGATCGTAGATGCAGTTGAGCGCCCCGGCCGATGCCGATGCCAGCGCCCCGCCCAACAGCGTCCAAAAGACGAGCGCGAGGTTCGGAACGCCGCGCGCGGCCATGACCATCGCCGCCGCGGTCGTGATCAAGAGCAGCACGATGATGCGCGGCTTGCTCAATTCGTAGTAGTCGCCGAGCACGCCGCGCCATCCGCCGGAACGGCCCGCTGCGGCGCCGTCGACGCGGGAGAGCGTGCTGCTCACGCGGCGACCGGTTCGTACGTGCGAACGGCGCCGAGAATCGCGAAGGTGGTGGCGATGACGAACGCTAGGAAGACCAGCGCCGCGTTTGCGGCGTGCGCTTCGCGCAGATCGATGGGCAGGCGCAGCGCCACGTTGAGCAAGCCCAAGAGGACTTGCACGAACACCAGAAGCAGACCCACGGTCGCCATCAGGCGCACGCGCGCGGCCGCCCGCCACGCCCAGGCCAGGGCGAACGAGGCGACGGCGCTTAGCAAGCAGGCAGCCGCAATAAAGCGATGGAGCATTTGCACATACTGACCCGGGCTATATACTACGACGTTCCCCGCGCATCCCGGGACGCTCAGGCAAGCCAGGCCGGCGCCGCTGGAACTGACATACGCCCCAACGCACATCGTGACGAAGGCCACGAGCGTGGTTCCGGCCAGCACGCCGGTCAGAATCGTCTCGGCGGCGTTGCTCTCGCGCGCCGCCGGCGGCGAGCCGCGCAAGCCGGCTCGGGCGAAGATCGCCATCGCGCAGAGTCCCGCGATAAAGGCCATCGCCGTGCCCCAATGCCAAACCACCGAGATCGGGCTGTTCGATAGATGCACGGTCGCCGCCCCGAGGAAGACTTGAAATGCGAAGAGCAGGGCGATCGCCCACATCGTCGGTGCGATGAAGGGCGAGCGTTTGCGGTTGCGCCAGGCGGCGACGACGACGGCGATCACGAGCGGGGTGAGAACAAAGACGAGCAGCCGGTGGGTCCATTCCCAAACCGTTCCATCGCCAAGCGGCGGGACCAACCGGCCATCGCAACGCGGCCAATCCGGGCAGGTCATCCCCGCGCCGTTGATCCGGGTCCAACTGCCGAGCATCACCGCGCCATACGCGACGATAACCGCCGCGAGCGAAAGCCGCCAGAGAGTCTTCACTAGGCTTTACAGTCTAGCCGACGCTCCACGAAGCATCAACGATTATTCTAGCATCAGCACCCGGTGACGGCGCCGGTGATGTGGTCGGCGGCTAGGGCTTCGTCGTTCGAGATATCCGGGATGCGGCTCTCAAAATCGGCGGCGGCCGCACGGGCTTGGTCGGTTGCTCGAAAGTTCGGATTTTTGATCGAGAGCACCGGCACGACCGTATTGTCGAGGGCGTTGCCCCGATGTATTTCGCCGGGGGAGATCGCTCGAGTGGGATCGGGCACGCCGTAGATCCCCATGTTGGCCTGCTGTTGCGATTCGTCGAACGTCACCATGTCGTGCGCGTCGGTCGCCGCCAAAAATCCGTTGAGATCGCGAGCGATCGTCTGCTGACGCCAAAGCGCGCCGCCCAGGACGTCGGCAAAACTTTTGAGTTCTTTTTTCTGGGTCGGGTCGTTCGATTTGGTCGCGAGCCCGCGCAGCCGCTGCACTTCCCGATCGCCCGAGCGCGACTGCTCCATCAGCGTCTTGGCGAGATCGCCGAGGGCGCGCAGCCCGTTCTGCCGGTGTATCACGTTGCCGTCATCCAGATTTACATCGCGCAGCTCCGCGACCGTTTGCGAAACGACGAAGTCGTCGCGCAGCGCGGTGGTAATCGCGCTGTTGGCGTGCGTCGCAATCTCGGCGCACGCGGCCGATGCCCGAACGTTTCCGATGACCTTTAAGACCGGCTGCTCCGTCGCCGCCGGATGCGGCGCGGAGCTCGGGATCGGCGCCGGGACGCCCGCGACGATCAATGCAACGACGAGAACGAGGTGGTGCGGCATGGCGACCTCTTCGCAAAATAACGGTACTAGTAGAATGCACCCGCAGGGCGGCCTGTGACAACACCTCGAACGCCATGCGCGTGAAACGGCTTTGGGTCTTGGTGGCGCTGCTGCTCCTGGTTGGGTGCCGCGACGTTCGCATCCAGACGCTCAAACAAGGAACCACCACGGTTCTCGGAACCGGAAACGAGATCGTCGTGGTGCGTGACGAGCCCACGCTCGAACGCCTCGGCGTTCGCGCGCCGGTCCGCTTTCGCAACGAATTCGGCGTCGTGCTCCTGATGGGCCCCCATACGCGCACCGGCTACAAACAAGTGATCGAGTCGATCCACGCAGATCCGGACCGCGTACGGGTGGTCGGATTCGAAGAGGCACCCGCCGATGGCGGCGAGCCTTCGCGAGACTATCGAACCTACACGCTGTGGATCGTCCCCAACGCCGTCTACCGGCGTGGCGTGCGGGTGGAAGTCGTGACGCCTTCGGACACCGCCGTCGCCCAAACGGTGCTCCCCTAGCTTCGTGCGTCCCCACCTCGCGCTCGATTCCGAGACCCTGGCCGCCAACGCTCGCCGCTGGGCGCATCATTCGCGGGTACCGGTGCGCGCGGTCGTCAAATGCGACGGCTACGGCTGGGGGTACCGCCCGCTGGTAGCGGCGCTCGACGACGTCGTAGCCGGCTACTGCGTCGCCGATGCCGACGAACTCCGGTCGGTCCGCCGTTACACCTCGCACCCGGTCGTCGTTTTGGGCGGCGTCGCTCCCGATCGCCTGGCCGAAGTCCTCGAGGCCGGCGGACTGCCGACCGTCGCCAACGCCTTGGAGCTCGAAATCGCCATGCGGTGGGCGCGCTCCCGCGGGCGACCGCTGCGCCTGCGCGTCGGCCTGCTGCCGGCCGCCGGCTGGACCGGCTCGACGATCGCCGCGGTCGCCGAGTTCGCTCCGGCCTTAGCCGCGAGCGGCGCCGAGGTCGAATTGTGGACCCACGTGACCGACGCGGCGAGCGCCGCCGAACTCTTCGGCCTCTTCGCCGAGGCCGAACGGCTGCTTCGCGGAAGCGGGGTGCGCGTGGTCGGAACCGATCTCGCCAGCACCTATCCGGCGGCCGCCTCGGGTAGCGGCGGCGGGCAGAACGTGCGCATCGGCGTCGGCCTCTTCGGAGCCGGCTCCGACCGCGTAGCGGGGCTGGCGTGCGCGCTGCGCGTGGTCGCGCCGGTGGTACGAATCGAGCGCCTCGCTGCCGGAACGCGCCTGGGCTACGGCGAGGCGACCCTGAGTGACGACGAAGAGGTCGTGGCGGCGCGCTGCGGTTACGGCGACGGCCTGCCTCAAGCCGTGGCCGGAGCGGACGATATCTTATCGGTCGGGATGCAATATCTGACCGCCCGAGCCGCGCGCTGCGACAAAAATCGAACGCAGGTCGTCGTGCTCGATGGTAAAAGCAAGCTCGATGCGTTTGCAGCGCGAGCGGGCCGCCTGACGCACGAGATTGTGACCGCGTTCGGAAATGCCGCGCGCGCAAACAACGTTACGACTGAGGGTTAATGCTGGCACACGCAATCACGGACCTCGCGATTCACGTAGAGCGTCTCGCACTGGTTCTCGAACCGAACGGCGATCCGTCGGAATCCGAAGGAACGTTAAATCCGGCCTGCGCGCGCACGCGCGAGGACGAGCTCGTTCTCTATCCGCGCGACGTCGCGGTGGGGAACATTTCGTGCGTCGGCCTGGTGCGCGCGCGCGAACGCGCGAACGTTCCGTCGTTCGAACGGAGCGGATTCGCGCTGGTTCCCGAAGCGCCGTACGAACTGCGCGCTCACCCCGGCTACGGCTGCGAAGATCCGCGCGTCACGTTCGTCCCCGCCCTCGACCAGTACGTTATGGCCTACACCGCGTTCGGGCCCGACGGCCCGCGCATCGCGCTCGCACTCTCGCACGACGGCCTGGCCTGGAAGCGCCTGGGCCTGCTGCGCTTCGGCAAACCCGGCATGCACATCGGCGACGATAAAGACGCCGCATTCTTTCCGGAGCCGGTGATCTCGCCGCAAGGCGTGAAATCGCTCGCGTTCTATCACCGCCCGATGCTGCATCTTTCCGCGGTCGACGGCCGCGCCGCGATTCCGATGATCGAACGTATGCCGTTCGTGGACCGGGAGTCGATTCGTATCGGCTATATTCCGCTCGAACCGGCGATTGCGGATCGCGACGCGCTGCTCGAGGTCTCCGAGAGCGAACTCGTGATGTCGCCCAACGACGACTGGGGTTCGCTCAAACTCGGCGCCGGCACGCCGCCGGTGCGCATTGCCGAGGGGTGGATGTCGCTCTATCATGCGGTCGACGTCCTCGACGGCAGCGGCATCAAACCGAAGCTGCGATACAGCGCCGGCATCATGATCCACGACTACGCGCAACCGCACCGCATCATCTACCGGTCGCCCAAACCGATTCTCTCGCCGGAGCTCGAAACCGAACGCCGCGGCATCGTCGATAACGTGGTCTTTCCGACCGGTATCGATCCGCGACCCGATCTCGGCGAGCGCGTGTTCGATTTCTATTACGGTATGGCGGATTGGGCGATCGGCGCGGCGCGGCTCTCGCTCGGCGCACCGGTCGACGCCGAGGAACCGGCGGAGAGCGCTGCTTAGGTACTACGCGATCGCGACGGGGATCGTCTTGATCCTCGGACTGATCGTCGCGACCTACGTCAATCGCGACCTGATTCGCATTCGCATCGCGTCGGTCTACGTACCGGCGCCGCCCAAAGCGGATTACCGCCCCGATAGCCGCGCGCGCCACACCGGCGCGACGTTCTTTCCGCAAGCGCCGTGGGCGCTCTCGGCGCTGCCCGAGTGCCTCACACAGACCTCGGTGACCCGCGGCGATATCGCCTTCGTACGCGCGCATTTGCCCAAGACGCTCGCGGCCGTCGCGGCGCCGGCGACGCTGCGCTATGCCGATTGCACGATCGTGGTGCGCGCGAACGACGCGGTGGTCGAGCGCGGTCTGGATCGATTCCACATTCCGCCGCGGGCTCGTTTTTATGCCAAGCCGGGCGAACTCGCGCTTCTGCGCACGCAAGGGGCCCGCGCGGAGTTGCGGACCTACTCGCCGTCGAAGCCCTAGCTTCGCCATGAGCTCCATCGCCCAAGAAGTTGAAAAACGCCGGACGTTTGCGATCATTTCGCATCCCGACGCCGGCAAAACGACCCTGACCGAGAAACTCTTGCTCTACGGTGGGGCGATCCAAACCGCCGGCCAAGTCTCCGCGCGACGGCAGCAGCGCGCCGCCACGAGCGACTGGATGGAACTCGAAAAGCAGCGCGGCATCTCGATCACCTCGACCGTGCTGCAGTTTCCGTACGACGGCCACACGATCAACCTGCTCGACACGCCGGGGCACCAAGACTTCGGCGAAGATACCTACCGCACGCTGCTGGCCGCCGACTGCGCCGTGATGCTGATCGATGCGGCCAAGGGCGTCGAGCCGCAAACCAAAAAACTCTTCGCGATCTGCCGCGCGCGCCGCATTCCGCTTTTTACGTTCATCAACAAGATGGATCGGCCCAGCCGCGACGCGCTCGAGCTGCTCGACGAGCTCGAGAGCGTGCTCGGCATCGGCGTCTTTCCAATGAATTGGCCGCTGGGCAACGGCCCTGGCTTCAAGGGCATCTATGACCGGCAGACGCGCGAAGTGCACCTCTTCGAACGCACCGTGCACGGTGCCAAAAAAGCGCACGTCCAACTCACCGACATCGACGATCCGCAGCTGACCGGCTTGCTCGACGAGGCCTCGTATCGCGAGTTTCGCGACGGCCTCGAGCTGCTCGAAGGGGCCGGCGCCGAGTTCGATCGCGACGCGATGCTGCGCGGCGAGGTCTCGCCGGTCTTTTTCGGCAGCGCCGTTACGAACTTCGGCGTGCAGCTCTTCCTCGATCGCTTCGTCGCGCTCAGCCCGCCGCCGGTCGCGCGCGTCGCCGATACGGGACCCGTCGATCCGGCGAGCGAGCAATTCTCGGGCTTCGTGTTCAAGATTCAAGCGAACATGGATCCCCGCCATCGCGACCGCATCGCGTTCGTGCGGGTGTGTTCGGGGAAGTTCGAGCGCGACATGACGGTCCGCAACGCGCGTACCGGCAAGGACGTGCGGCTCGCGCGCGCGATGAAACTCTTCGCAAGCGAACGCGAATCGCTCGATGCCGCCTATGCGGGGGACGTGGTTGGATTGGCTAACCCGGGCTCGTTTGCCATCGGCGACACGATTTGCGACGGCGACCTCGTACGATTCGACGGCGTTCCGTCGTTCGCGCCGGAACATTTCGCATCGGTTCGCAGTATCGATACTTCGAGTTACAAGTCGTTCGGGAAGGGAATCGCGCAGTTGCGTGAAGAGGGAGCCATCCAGGTCATGTATCCGCTCGGCTCGATGCGAACCGAGCCGATTCTGGCTGCAGTCGGCGCGTTGCAGTTCGAAGTTGCGAAATACCGCCTCGAGAACGAGTACAACGTAAAGACGCTCTTCGCAACGTTGCCGTTTTCGGTCGCCCGCCGGATCGTCGGCGAGCCGGAAACGATCCGGACCGCCCAGTTGCCGTCCAATGCAAAACTCGTCGAAGATTGGGACGCGCGCCCGGTCGCGCTCTTCGAGAGCGAGTGGAGCATGCGGTTGGCGCAGGAGTGGAATCCGAAACTGCAGTTTATCGACTTCACCGGCTCGACAACGGACTCGGCCGATAAAGGAACGGTGATCGCGTGAAACGTTCGACGCTGCTCGTGCTTTTGGCGCTCGCCGTACTCGGCGGCTGCGCGTCGCACAACAAATACGAAACCGAAGCCGACAAAATCACCCGCGCCGTCATCGCAAACGACATGACGCCGGTCGCGAGCGATTTCGCGCCCGCAATTTCGGGCCAGCTCACGCGCGTGCGGGTGGCCGAACTCTCCGACGAGCTCAACGCGCAGGGCGCGTACAAAGGGCTCAAAGAGGACGATCAAAACTGCGCGCCGGCGGCGCATTGCTTCGACGTCACGTTCGAGAAGCGCGCCTATCGGGAGGCGCTCGCGCTCGACGATAACGGCAAAGTGACGGCGTGGCGCGTCCACATGGGCGACGCCGGGTCGGCGTTGCCGTGACCGAAGTCGCCTCGAGCGTCGGTTTCGACGACGTCCGCGCGGCGGCAGCCCGGCTCGCGGGCATCGTGCATCGCACGCCGGTTCTTACCTCGAGCACGCTCGACGCGCGCACCGGAGCGAGCGTCTTCCTCAAGTGCGAGAACTTCCAGCGCATGGGCGCGTTTAAATTTCGCGGTGCTTACAATCGCATCGCCCAGATGAGCGTGGCCGAACGCGCGCGCGGCGTGGTCGCGTTTTCGAGCGGCAACCACGCGCAGGGCGTCGCGCTTGCGAGCCGATTGCTCGGCGCTCCGGCCACGATCGTGATGCCGAACGACGCGCCCGCCGCCAAGGTGGCGGCGACGCGCGAGTACGGCGCCGCGGTCGTATTCTACGATCGGCGGCGCGAAGATCGATCGGCGATCGCTGCGCGGCTGTGCGCGGAGCGCGGCGCGACGCTCGTTCCGCCGTACGACGATCCGCACGTCATCGCCGGCCAAGGAACTGCCGCGCTCGAACTGCTCGAAGACGTTGCCGGAATCGAGTGCATCGTCGCCTGCACGGGCGGCGGCGGCCTGCTCTCCGGTACGGCCATTGCGGCCAACGGCATAGATCCGGCGATCGACGTCTACGGCGTCGAGCCGGAGGCCGGCGACGATTTCGCGCGCTCGCTCGCTGCCGGAACGCGGATCACGATCCCGGTGCCCGATACGATCGCCGACGGCATGCAGACGACCGCCCCCGGCGAGCTAACGTTCCCGCTCGTGCAGCGCTACGCGCGCGGAGTCGTGACCGTCAGCGACGACGAGTTGCGATCCGCCATGCGCTTCGCCTTCGAACGAATGAAGATCGTCATCGAGCCGAGCGGCGCCGCGAGCCTAGCGGCGATCATGTTCGGGAAAATCAACATCCGCAGCAAACGCGTCGCCGCCATCATAACCGGCGGCAACATCGACGCCACGCGCTTCGGCGCACTCATCGCCCCATTGTCATGCTGAGCTTGTCGAAGGACGCCGAGCTAATGCTTCGACAAGCTCAGCATGACAACGGAGCACGCCCCCCTTGTCATCCTGAGCCTGTCGAAGGACGCCGAGCTCATGCTTCGACAAGCTCAGCATGACAATGGAGCACGCCCTCCTTGTCATCCTGAGCCTGTCGAAGGACGACGATCCCCGTCGAAGAACGACGCGCCACGCTCGTGGGAACTGACGACTAAATCCGTTCCTAAGAGACATCGCTCGCATTCCGCATGGTGCTATAATGGCCCAAAAAAGTGCCGGAGGGTGTCGTGATGTTTCAAATCTTCGTACTGGGTGCGGATAGAACGGCGCAGCCGCTACCGTCGGGCGCCCCGATTTTGGGCTCGATTTTGCGTTCCAGGCAACGCTCGACGGAGATTTTTTCTACCAGCCTGCGAGCCTCGGTGCGACCTATGCGGCTTACGTCGGCGCCGCGAGCGTGACCGGCGGCAGCATCGACGCCGCGCGCTTCGGCGCGCTCATCGCGTAGCGAGCGCGATGTTCGCTCGCCGGCATTGGATCCCGCCCGGCGCGCTCGTTCTTGGCCAGCTCGCGCACGGTTTCGCCTGGGCGTTTGCCATCTGGATCGCCACCTGCGGCTCGATCGCCGCAATCACGTTCCCGGCGCTCGCGTGGGTTCACGTAGTCGCGCTCGGCTGGTTCACGCTCGTCGCACTTGCGATTTTGCTGCACGTCGTCCCAACGTTCACCGATCTTCCGTGGCGCGCCGAAGGCGCGGCGCGCTGGTCGCTCGCCGCGTTCGCGCTCGGCGTCGCGCTGCTCGTCGCGGCGTTCGCCGCGTGGCCGCGCCTGCTGCTGCCGGCCGCATCGCTGCTGGTTGCGGCGCTCCTCACGTACCTCGCCGCAGCATTCGCAACGCTCGCCCGGCTCGGTCGCGTCGAGCGCACCGAACGCGCGATCGCGCGCGCACTCGCGATCACGCTGATCGCGCTGCTGCTCACGGCACTTGCGGGAATCGCCCTGGCCGCAATGCTCGCGGGAGTGCGGGTACCGGCTTGGTTCGCATCTCTGCCCGCGGCGCACGCGCATCTCGGCATGTTCGGCTGGCTTTCGCTGTTGATCTTCGGCGTCTCGACGCGAACGGTTCGGCCGCTCACCGGTAACCGCGCGCGTTCGCCGCTCGTGCATATTCTCGTTGGGACGCTCTGCGCGATCGGCACCATCGTTCTCGTCGTCGGTCTTGCGATGCCGATAGCTGCCCTCGCGTGGGGCGGCGCTGCACTTTTCGCGGCGGGAGCGGTGCTCTATGCGTTGCAGATGGGCCTGCTGTTGCGTCGCGCTGCGGTTACGCACCGTCCGCCGCAAGCGTTTATGGCGGCGAGTCTCGGGTGGCTGCTTGTCGCACTCGCCTTAGGCGCGGGGGTACTCGACGGCAAGGCATGGCAACTTGCCTATGGCTTCGTGCTGCTCGTCGGTTGGATCGGCCAGATGGTCAACGCGCACATCCATCACATCGGCGTGCGGCTGATCGCAACCGTGTACCGCGGCGAAGACGACGAGACACCCCCGCAAACGCTGCTGCTCGCACCGCTTTCTTGGACGGCATTTCTCGCATTCCAAATCGCAATCGCCACGGTCGCATGCGGCCTCGTGCTGATGCTCTTCCCGTTCGTTGCGATCGGCGCGTGCATCGGAGTCTTGGGCTGGCTCGCGATGATGGCCAACCTTCTTCGCGCACGAAACGCAACGCAATCGACGTCGCCCGCCTAACGGCAGGAACGAGTAGGAAAAACAATGGGCGGCCGTATGGCCGCCCGTCGTTTTGAGTGCGGTATTCGTGCGTTCGTTACGCGCGTTGCGCCGTGTGCGGCGCGGACGCGTGTACCCGTTCGTAAGAAAGCGCGACCAGCGCGGTTACGATCGCGCTGACACCCAGGACGACATTGCTCCAGATCATACCCGTATTGCCCTGCGCGAACGTGGTAGCAATAAAAAGCCAGATGCCGGCGAGAATGTTGACGACCGGCCAATAGCTCATGCTCTGCGATTTCGCATAGACAGACATTTCGATGATCGCTACGATGGCGATGACGATTCCCGGGATCACCATGGCCCAGCGGGCCGCTCCGGTGGTCGGGGTTGTTACGAACGGCGAGATGATCGTGAGAATACCGACTGCGATGTTGATCCAAGGCACTCTATTCGGTACGTTCATGTTGTATCAAACCTCCGTACACACGCATATTCCCAACCGGCCGCGGGACTCACGTTGCGAGCGCTTGTCAGCGGCCCATCGCGTAGAACTCGGCGTTCGGTCGCATGTCCATGAGACCGGCCATGCGGTTGGAGAATCCGAAGAACGACGCGATCGCACCGATATCCCAAATGTCGTCCTGACTGAAGCCGGCTAAGTGGAGCTGGTCGATCTCGTGTTCGCTCGCCGCGAAGCCCGGCTCGTTAACGCGCGCGGCGAACCCCAACATCGCGCGCATGCGCGGCGAAAGCTCGGCCGTGCGCCAATTATTCGCGATTTGCTCCGCCAGCACCGGATCTTTGCTCAAAACGCGCAGCGCCGCTCCGTGTGCGACCATGCAATACTGGCAGCGGTTCTCCGAGGAGACCGCGACCACGATCGCCTCGCGCTCGACGCGGCTCAACCCACCCTGCGTCTTCATCAGTACGTCGTGATACTGCATGAACGCGCGAAAGTGATCGGGACGCTTCGCGTACGCGCGAAAAACGTTTGGAACGAATCCCAGCTTTTCGCGATTCTTATCGTAGACCTCGCGAATGTCGGCGGGAAGTTCGCCTTCGCTCGGCTCGCCGAATCGCGATACGTGGGCTCGATTTTGCATGTTAGGGGCGTCCTCCCAAGAGTCTGGCGGCCGCGCTGCTGGCCTGCGTGGTTGGAGCCGCGTCCGCCCCTTCGATAACGTCGAGCAAACGCGCGAGGTTCTCATTGAGGGTTTCGTCACGCCCCGCTCCCGCTGCATCGTGCTTTGCGGTTGCGTTCTCCATCCGGGCGTACGAGCGGTTCATCGCGGCGACGAGGCGCGTCGCAAGCGAAAACTGCTCCTGCAGCGCCGCACTGCCGGTGTGGACGCGCGGATCCATCGCTATCGTCAGCGGCTGCGAGTACGTGCGGCCGCCGACGGTTAGGCGTACGGTGTAATGCCCCGGTAACGCGATCGCGCCTTGCGGATTGCGGGGCGTATCGTGCACGATGGCCGAGATCGGGTAGTCGTGGACGGCCGCTCGCGGCGACGGATAGTGCAGATCCCACACGAATCGGTGCATTCCCGCGCTCGTCTGCGGAATCGCCGTGGGCCGCACCCAATACGTCGGCACGGTAATCTCCGGATCGATCGGCACGGGTTTGTCGGTGCTCGCATACGAGCGGACGAGATGTCCCGCGGAATCGTAGATCGCGATTGCCAGCGCGCCGTGCGCGGCGTTCGCGAGCGTGTAGTCGATCACCGCGCCGTCGGGCGGATTCTGGCCGACCGGTTCCTCCGGCGGCAGCGGCGTGTCGGGATAGGTGTCGCGGCGTACGCGGTAGGTGAGCTGCGGTGCGAACAAGTGCGCCGGTGCGTCGGCAACGCTCGCGTTGAGTTGGCGCAGCGGCGTGAGATCGTCGAGAATCCAGAACGAGCGTCCGTGCGTCCCCACCACGAGATCGTCGCCGTGCACCACCAGGTCGCGAATCGAGGTCGACGGCAGATTGTTCTGCAGCGATTGCCAGCGATCGCCGTCGTCGAACGACACGTAGACCGTGCGTTCGGTTCCGGCGTAGAGCAGGCCGCGGCGTTTGGGATCTTCGCGCACCGAGTTCACCGGCGCGTCGGCGGGCAGGCCGTTAGCGATCGCCTGCCAACTCGCGCCGCCGTCGTGCGTGCGATAGATGTACGGATGCAGATCGTTGAGGCGAAAGCGATTGACGGCGATGTACGCGGTGTTGCGATCGAAGTGCGAGCTATCGATCTGCGCGACCTTGCTCCACGGACGCATCGCGGGCGGCGTGACGTTGCGCCAGTGCGCGCCGCCGTCGCGCGTCACCCACATCAGCCCGTCGTCGGTTCCAGCCCAGATAAGGTTCTTATCGATATACGAAGGCGAGAGGCTGTAGACGACGCCGCGATGTTTGCCGGCCATCGGGTCGGCGGCCGAGAACGGGCCCATATTCGCGGGCTCGCCCGGGTTCTTACGCGTCAGGTCGGGGCTGATGACCTGCCAGCTGTGGCCGCCGTTGCGCGTCGCAAAGACCACGTTCGAACCGAGGTACAGCACGTGCTTGTCGACGCGATTCCAGATCAGCGGTGCCGTGCGATTGAAACGATACTTCCCGCGTTCGTAACTGGGTGAGATATCCTGCGTCTGCGTCGTGCGCTCGTTATACACGCTCGCTTTGCCGCCGTAGATCAGCCACGGATGCAGCGGATCCGGCGCGACGTACCCGTATTCTTCGGTCCCGACCGGATGAAACTCGCGAAACGTGATCGCGCCGTCGTCGCCGCGGCTCCATACCTCGGCGCTTCCGCTTTCTTGCTGTCCGCCGAAAACGCGATACGGAAAACGATCGTCGGTGATGACGTGATAGAACTGCGCCGTCGGCTGGTTGTACCAGGTACTCCACGTCTTGCCGCCGTCGACCGAGAGCGTCGCACCTTGATCGACGCCGAGTAAGATGACGTTGGTGTTCGCCGGATCGATCCAAACGGTGTGGTAGTCGTCCCCGCCGGGCGCGCCTTTTATTCCAACCCATGTCTTGCCGCCGTCGGTCGAACGGTACGTCGTGGTGTTTGCCGAGTAGACCGTGTCGCGTTCTTTGGGATCGGCCGTAATGCCGGCAAAATCTTCGGTGCGTCCGCAGACGCGCTCTTCACTGTTGGTTTGCATCCACGACGCACCCGCGTCGTCGGAACGATAGATGCCGCACCCGTCGGCCTTTTCCACGATCGTGTAGATGCGGTTGGAGTCGGCGGGCGAGATCGAGATGCCGATGCGTCCGACGCCCTTCGGCAAGCCGCCGTGCAACTGCGTCCACGTCGCGCCGCCGTCGGTGGATTTATACAACCCGCCCTTGTTGTAAAGTTCGTAAACTTGGGTGAGGTGCCACGGGCCGTTGCGGGAGGCCCAGAGCGCGGCATAGACGGTGTCGGGATGGTTCGGATCGATAACGACGCTCACCGCGCCGGTATCGCCGTCGTCGGGACCGAGCACTTTTTTAAACGACGCGCCGCCGTCGGTCGATCGATAGAGTCCGCGCTGCGCGTTCGATCCGTACGGATGCCCCACCACCGCGACGTAGAAGCGATTCGCGTCCCGCGGATCGACCGCGATGGCTTGGATCTGTTCGCCGTCGCGCAGACCGAGGTGCGTCCACGTCTTGCCGGCGTCGGTCGATTTATAGACGCCGTCGCCCGTCGAGAGATCGGGCCGGCGCAACCCCTCGCCGCTGCCCACGTAGATCACGTTCGGGTCGGAGGGTGCGATCGCCAGTGCGCCGATCGAACCGGTATCCTGACCGTCGAAAATGGGATTCCAGACGCGTCCGTAGTCGACGCTCTTCCACACGCCGCCGTTGTTCGGAGCCATATAGAAGACGCCGGGTTCGCTCGGCACTCCCGAAACGGCGACCGTACGCCCTCCGCGAAACGGGCCGATCAATCGCCAATGCATGTCGGCGTAGAGTTTTGGACTCATCGTCGCCGAAACGGCGGCTGCGGGAAACGCGGAACCGAGCAGCGCGAACAGCGCACCTAAAAAAACAAAGCGGCGAAGCATCAGACCCTCCTACTTCGCTCGCTACTACGAAATGCCGATTACGACCTTGCGCTACGGCGTTAGCGCCGGCGGCGAGACGTCTTCTTGCCGGGGTGTTTGGGCTGGAACGGCGGGCCGACTTTGAAGGGCCGGTCGCGCGGAATCGTGTCGTCGACGTCTTGGCAGCCGACGGGTGTGAAATCGCGGCAGTCCTCGGGACGTCCCTCGTAGATGCCGCAATAATACTTGCCGGAATGCGAGCCCTTGAGAAAGACGCAGTTGTCGGCAACGTCGTCGGTAACTTTGCGAATCCACCCAACGTGAAAGCCGTCGGCCGACGGACGTTTGACGATATACTCATCCATCACGTCCTGGTACGACATCTTCAGGTGTTCGGCCATGCGCCGAACGTCGGCTTTGCTCACGAAAGGCTCGTAGCCGCTGCAGCACTCGGCGCAGCCCGGCGGGCACGCCAGATTCTCGGGCAAATCCTTGAGGTGCTTGCGCGCCAAGTCGATGACTTTACCGATCGCCTTGACCATCTCCGCATCGTCGTTGTATTTGTAGACCCATTCGCGCTGCACGATTTCGTTCGCGTTGTAGTAGCGCGTCGTATCTTGATTGTAGGTGACGGTGATGTGTTCTTCGTCGATCTCGATCTCTTTGACGCGCTCCATCGGCGTCGTGTCGAGCATCTCGGGATGCGTGGGCTGGCCCGTTTCGCGCGTGAACGCGCGTAGGGCGGTGAGGTCGATCGTTTCCATGGAGCCGGAACCTTCGGGGTTGCGTCGCCCGCGCCTGTGCGGAGCGCGCTGTGCGTATTAAAGAGGCGGCGGAGCCCGAGCGCGAAAGTGCCGCCCATGCCAACTGATCAGAAAATGCGTACGGCGATCGGCGTCGATCTCGGCGGGTCGCACGTCGGCGCCGCCGTCGTAAAGGAAGATGGCACGATCGTTAGCCGGCACGAAGGGGATATCGAGGATCGCTCCTTCGATGCGGTGATCGCCTCGATCGAGACGGTCGTCGGAGCCGCCCTCAAAGATGCGAAAGGCAAGCTGGTCGGCATCGGCCTCGGTTCGCCCGGCAATATCGATCTCGCGACCGGCTCGATCGTGTATTCGCCGAACTTCGGCTGGCACGACGCGCCGCTCGGCGCGACGCTGCGCAAGCGCTTCCCCGACCTGCCGATCTTTATCGCAAACGACGCGCGCTGCGCGACGCTCGGCGAACACACCTTCGGCATCGGCCGCGGCACGACGAATTTCGTGCTGCTAACGCTCGGTACGGGAATCGGCGGCGGCATCGTCTCCGAGGGGCGGCTCTTGCTCGGTAACCGAGCGGGCGCAGGTGAGATCGGGCACCATCAAATTCGCCCGACCGACGGCTTCATCTGCGCCTGCGGCAAGATCGGCTGCTTCGAGGCGCAAGCGTCGGGCACGGGATTGATTCGGCACGCCTTTGCGGTCGCGCCCTCGTTTCCGCGCAGCACGCTGCTCGACAAGTCGCGCGATAAACTCGGCTCCAAGCAAATTCGCAAAGCCGCCCAAGCCGGCGACAAGCACGCGCTCGCCGCATGGGCAAACTTCACCGGCGATCTGGCACTCGGTATCGCCAACATCGTCGCGTTCGTCAATCCGGAAGTGATCGCGCTCGGCGGCGGGGTGAGTTCGGCGGGTCAATTAATGATCGACGCGATCGTGCCGCGCGTCGACGAACTCACGACGATGGCGCCGAAAGGCACGACCAAGATCGCGATTGCGAAGCTCGGCAACGACGCCGGTATCGTCGGCTCGGCCGCAGTCGCTTTTCGCGGCGGATTGACCTCGGGGCATGGACAGACGTAGCGTCGCGCTCGTTACCGGCGCGTCGGGCGGTCTCGGTCTCGAGTTCGCAAAACTGCTCGCCGGCGGCGGCCACGATCTCGCCCTGATCGCGCGCTCCGGTTCGAAACTCGAAGCGATCGCCGACGTTTTGCGCGGCACGTTCGGCATCAACGTCGAGTGCGTTACGATGGATCTCTCCGCGCCCGGCGCCGCGAGCGCCCTTTTCGATCGTGTGCCGGATTGCGACGTGCTCGTCAACAACGCCGGCTTCGCGAACAACGGGCGCTTCGCCGAAATCGCCGAGCAGCAGATTCGCGACGAGGTCAATCTCGACGTCGTCACGCTGACGGAACTCACGCGGCGGTATTTGCCGGCGATGCTCGAGCGAAAGCGCGGCTGGATCCTCAACGTCGCCTCGACGGCGGCATTTCTTCCGGGGCCGCTGATGGCAGTTTACTACGCGAGCAAAGCGTACGTGCTCTCGTTTTCCGAAGCGCTCTGGGAAGAGACGCGCGGCAGCGGCGTCAGCGTAACGTGTCTGTGCCCCGGCGCAACAAAAACGGGCTTTCAAGCCCGCGCCGACGTGCAGTCGACGCCGATAATGCGTCTTCCGCAAGCCGACGCCGCGAAAGTCGCCAAGGCCGGCTACGAAGCGATGCTCAAGGGCCAGCGCGTCGTCGTGCCGGGATTCTCCAACAAACTCGTCGCCTTCTCGCCGCGCATCACCCCGCGCCGCGTCCTCCTGACGATGTCCCGCAAAGCCGTCGAACGCCCCGATTAAATTGGGCTTGCCGTATTTCGGCCGTTGCATCGCTAAGGAGTAATTACGAATCTCATTGGGGGCAACGCCGTGCTTGGGACTTCGCCGTCACGAGGCGCGAACGTAACGGATAGCGTGTAATCTCCAGGTGCGAGGTCCGGAAATAATTTGCTAATTCCAACAACGAACCCTCGAGAGAACTTGTACCATTGACACGGCTGCCCGGGGTCCCGTCGCGGCGCAATCTCTACGACACTTGTCGAATCAATGGGCGGGTTTTGTAACGTCGCCGCATGGGGCAACAGCGCGGCTCCTTGGGAGCTTCGCAATTGAAATTGAAAATCCAGGTAACCCTGCATGCAGCCCAAATTCAATCTAGTCGGTGAGCTGACGCCCAGTCGGATGTATTGGGCGCGTCTTGCTCGATAACTCGATTCATAGGAACCTCGGACAGTGACGCCCGTAGGCGAAATCGCTCTTACATTTTGAGTTACGGAGTAATTCGCGCTCGCCACGCCTGAATTTGCTGCCGCTACGAGAAGAACGATTAGGAGGGCAGCGGCCGCGATCGATTTCGGCATAATTCATTTCCTCTTAAGTTTAGCAGGCCGCGCGCTGCGCATTGAAAATCGCGGCCCAACCGGGTAGTACAGCCGAGTTCGTTGCCGTCAACGAAGAAGCTGGGCGATGGCACTCGTATCTGCAAAACAGGTGGCAAAGGTACTAATTTCCGCCGCAACGGGTCGCGCTTTTAGGGCGTGATAAGGAACCTCATTGGGGCAGTGGGGTAGGCGGAACTTCGCCATCGCGGGGCGCGAACGTAACGGCCAGGGTGTAGTCTCCCGGCGCAAGATTTGGATATAACAGATCGATCCCGACAACGAACCCGCGCGAATACTTGTACCATGCGCAAGGGCGACCGGCTTCATGCCGTGGCGGAATCTCGATCGTGATCGAATCTACCGGTGGATTTTGCAACGTCTCGGCGCGAGGCGCGAGCATATGTCCTTGCGCGTCCTGCAACTGATAATGGAAATCAAGGTATCCTTGCATGCAACCCAAGTTTAGCTGCCTAGTCGAACTGACCCTTAACTTGATATTTTGCACACTATGGTTTCGATAGCTCGGTTCGTAGGTTCCCTCGACGTTGACGCCGGTGGAGGAAGTTCCCCTGACCTCGTTCATCGCAACATTGCTTGCCTGCACGCGCACTCCCGAACTGGCCACAGCGAGCGCGAGGAGTAGCACACCAGCGCTAACTGATCCGGGCATATTGGGCAGTTTGGACATAGAGCACTTTCCTTAGGATTTTAGCAAGCTGCGCCGAGAGGGTTGAAAATCGCAGCCCAGCTGGGAAATTCGACCGAGCTTGAGGCCGTCCGCTCTTGCGAAAAAGTTGGCTGCCGCGCTGATTACAAAGGCTTAGCAGTTTGGCGGCGCGGGACCGGGTTTGCGGCGTAGAATTTGTAGTCGCTGTATTGCAGTTGCGCGTGTTCGCGCAGCCAGAATAAGAGGCCGCGGCCTTTTACATCTACCAACAGCGTCGAGGGCAACGTATAGCCGTTGAACTGGGCGAAATTCTGCGCGAGCCGCACGCGAACGCCCTCGGTGCTGACCGTACCGTCCACTTCGATCGGCACGAGCGTCTGCGCGTCGGCATACAGCGTGGCGAACGGGTAATCGTCGTTTGGCCCGCACGTCGGCGCGAGGTCGAAGCGCAACGCGGCGCGCCCGTTCCGTTGCACGGATTCTTCGCTCTGCGCCCGGTAGCAGCGCGCTTTAAAAGCGGGATCCGAGATCGGATTGGAGCCGCGCTCGTCGTTGACGGCGATCTGCGGGTTGCGATGCTCGGAGGGCGGCCCCTGCACGATCGCGCCGTCTTTCGTGCGGACGTAGACGGTCTGTGGACCGTCGCTCTCGCGATCGATGCCGCGCGCCCAATCGCGCGAATCGTAGGAAACGTAGGCCGGAAAATGGCCGGAATCGAGCGCGGCAACCGCGCGCGCGTAATCGGCAGCGATGCTCATGCCCCAGGTACGGCGTGCGGCCCCCGGGTGTTTCGCGGGGCAACCCTACAGCGCGATCGCCTCGCGGAGGGGCACGTATTCGTCTTCAGCGGGGATCGTGCCGGTGTTCGCGATCTGCGCGATCAAGGCGGCGATTCGCCGGGAACTGCGGCGCGGCGCGACGAGTTCTTGCTGGCGGCGCATCATCGTCAGCCGCTCGGGGCTGTTCACGAGTCGCTTGACCGCGCGCACGACCTCGGCCGAGGTGTTGATCGCGACGTCGCCGATGCCGTTGTTGCGAACGAAGTCCACGTTTCCGCGCTCTTGACCCGGCACGTAATCGTACACCACGACGGGAAGCTGCGCGGCATTGGCCTCGGCGAGGGTTCCCGGCCCGGCTTTGGTGACCAGTAAATCGGCGGCGCGCATGAGCTCCGGGATTTTGTCGGTGAATCCCATTACGGTTACCGGTGTCGGCAGGCCCGGCGCGAGTTCCGCCAGTTTCTCGCGCAGCGTATCGTTGCGCCCGCAGACGACCACCATGTGCATGGGCAGCCGCGCCTTTGCGAGCGCCAGCGTCGTCGGCAAGAGTTTTCCGCCGCCCTCGCCGCCTGCCATCAACAACGTAACGAATGCGTTCTGCGGCAAGCCGAGCTGCGCGCGCAATTCGGTTTTCGTGCCCTCGACGTCGTCGAATTTCGGATGGATCGGATGACCGAGCATGCGCAGACGCGAGGTGCGCACCCCGCGCGAGAGCGCGCGTTCGTAGACTTCGCGCGCCGGAACGACGACGGCATCGGCTTCCGGCGTCAGCCACGACTCGTGTACTTTGCCCAGATCCGTGATCACGGTCACGATCGGGATGTGCAGCATCTTGGCGTCGGCGCGCGCGCGCAACGCCGCGTGATTGAGTAGCGGATGTACCGAGACGATCACGTCGGGCTGATAGGCGATGAACAGATCGCGCAGGCGCTCGCGATAGAGCGGCTCGCAGAAGCGCACCAGCGCCTTGTAGCGGCGGCGACCGTTGGTCGCATAGTAGAGGGCCCCGTAGACCGGTGGGGCGTAGCGCAAGGCGGCGGAGTAGCCCCAGCCCAGCTGCGTGAGCGGGAACGAACAATGCGCGGCGACATCGTCGATCCGGTGCTCGAAGGCACTGGGCTCTTCGATCTCGTCCAGAGCCGCCACGATGGCGTTGGCCGCACTGCGGTGGCCGCCTCCGGTATCGGAGATCAAGAAGAGCGCCCGTTTGGTCAAATCAGTACCCCGTGTGCAGTTTAGATACGGACCGGTTGCCGCTTGATACGGCGTACCGCGGCGTTCCGGGATCTCCGGCTGGTCGGAGCGAGCTTGGCCATGAGGGCACGCGCGGGGGCGTCGTAAAAGCGGAAGATGTCGCCAAACTCGATGTCGGGGTTTCGGTGATGGCCGTCGTGGTCCTCGGGCAGCACGATCTGAAGCGGCCGCAGGGCGGCCTTCAACCAATCGGGCGTCTGCCAGCCAAGATCGGTCGTATGGCGCCACCACACGTGGAATTGCCCGAGTAGAAGCCCAGCCACCGCGCCCGGCCACGAGAGCTGCCACGTCAGCGCCGCGACCAGCAGGTAGGGAACCGCTCCAAGGATGCCGTCGAGGATCACCGATGGGTCGCGCGAGATCACGGCGTGGTCCCAAAAGGAGCGGCGCCGGTCGTGATGGGTACGCAAATGTAGCGTGAACCATAGGTGCTGCGGCACATGATAGAAGAACGTTGACGCAAAATCGCCTACTATGAGGACGATGAGCGCTGCTGCAACCGCTGCCATTCTTTCACTGCCTTCGCGTTTCCGCGGGAATCGTGGGTATTATCGTGATGTTGTTCGGCTGCTCGTTTTCAACCTCCGAAAACGGCACTTCCAATACCGTCTCTATACCCAAGCTCGTTGACTATGCCCTAAGCTGGCGAGCACCCGCATACGTGGACTCGCTGGCCGGCATGGAATTGCTGCACGACGGGCCGCCGGCGCACGATGCCACGCTCGCGCTCACCCGCGCCATCCTGCACACCAACGCGCGCATCGCCCCGACCGATGCATTGCGGTTGGCCGGCGCCGCCGTGAGCGCGGCTCGCACCCGCGGAATCGCCCCCGAATTTCTCGGCGCGACGCTGCTGCAGGAATCGGCCTTTAACCCGCTCGCGATTTCGAGCGCGGGTGCCATCGGCATCGCGCAGTTCATGCCCGATACGGCAAGCGGGCTCGGCATCGATCCGTACGACCCGTTCGCAGCGATCGGCGGCGCCGCGGCGCTGCTCGCGCAATACGTGCACGCGTATCGCGGCGTCTATCCAGATCCGTACGCCGCCGCGCTCGCGGCCTACAACGCCGGTCCGGGCGCGGTCGCGCAATATCGCGGGATTCCGCCCTATGCGGAAACGCACGCATACATCGACGATATCTACGAACGCTGGCTGCGCATCGCCGGCTACGAAGGCTCTCGTTAGGGAAAGCTGCAGGCCGCCCCATGGCGAAGGCGTTGGTATGAAACACCACCATCGTCTCGTTGCCGTGGCGGCTCTTGCCATTCTCGCGCTTGCGGGATGCGGCGGCAGCGCCTCGGGAGATCTCGCCTCGTTCAAGGCACCCGACGGATGGAGAGGCGGCGGCATCGGGGGCTACTCCATGTGGATATCGCCGGATGCGAAGAACGGATCCGGCGAAGTGCTGATGCTCATGCGGCTGCCGTATCGAAGCGGCTCGCACCAAGATCTTTCGATGGCGACTTCGCAGTATCAGCACGCGAAAGTCTTGCAGCGAAAAACGATCGATATCTGCGGCAAACAACCCGCGAACTACGTGGAAATGGCGGCCGATCAGAAGACCGGCAAACACGAAAACGTACAACTCGTCAGCACGCGTTACAACGATACGGTCTATTTCGCCATGTACGCGCGCGACGCAGGCACCCCCGCCAACCCCGCCGCCAACACCGCAATCCGCAGCCTCTGCCTAAAACACTAACGCCACAAGCTCACGCTCCGACAAGCTCATGCTTCGACAGGCTCAGCATGACAAGGAAGACCTTCTTGTCATCCTGAGCCTGTCGAAGGACGGAGCCTAGTGTAAAACGCGCTTGAAGAAGGTTTGGACGAGGTTCCAGGCGTCGGCAACGGTTTCGGCCATCGATTCGTCGGAGGTGCCCTTGTGGCCGGCGATCGCTTCGGCGCTGCCGTGGCGGAAAAACGCGTGGCCGACGTCGGGATACACTTGGACTCGCGCGTCCTTGCCCTCGGCCTTTAACGTACGCTCGATACGGTCGATGAGGTCCCGCGTGATATACGCGTCTTTCCCGCCGAACGCCAGCAGCAGCGGACAGGCGATCTTCGCGGCATCGACGAGGGCCTCGGGCTCGCCGCTAGCCATCGGCGAGGCGATACTCCCGCCGTAAAAACAAACGGCGCCGGAGAGCTCGGGGAGGGTCGCCGTAACGAACGCAACGGTTCCGCCGTAGCAGAAGCCCCACGTTGCAACTTTGCCCTTTTTCACGAAGTTCTGTGCAGTAAGCCAGTCGATCGCAGCGGAGACATCCGCGCGTAGCGACTCCTTCGTTACATTAGCGGCGGCCTCGAAGCCGTGCTTGAGTCCCTCGTCGGTGTACGGCTCGTTGAGGTTCGGATGCGTACGGTGATAATAGTTGATAGCAAGCCCAACGTATCCGGCACTGGCAACGAGATCGGTGATGCGCTTGACCTCGCTATTCACGCCGAAGACCTCTTGCAGCACGATCACGGCCGGGTGGGCTCCCGAGCCCTCTTCCGGGCGAGCGAGATAGGCCCCCATTTGCGAGCCCCCCACGGGAATGGTCAAGTTCTGATTGATCACGTTTGGATGCTCCTTCGTCGAATGAGATTTTTCTCCCGAGCGGCGTTTCCTGGGAGCCTTTTGGGGGAAACGTGGGCGACATGAATGCGACGTTGACGACCGTGTCGGATCGGCTGGAGATCGTCACCGCGTCCCATCCCGTGCACGTCGCGACGTTTGCCGAAGATGTGGCATCGGGGCTATCCGGACCGAGCAAGAAATTACTCTCGAAGTATTTCTACGACGAATTGGGTTCGGCGCTTTTTGAAGCCATTACCGTCTTACCCGAATATTACCTAACCCGCGCGGAGACGCAAATCTTGCGCGAGTGGGGTTGGGAGATCGTACGCGCGCTCGGCAATCCGATCGAGTTTCTCGAACTGGGGAGCGGCAGTGCCGTAAAAGCGCGCATACTGATAGAAGAAGCGCTGCGCGTGCAAGGAACGCTGCGTTATCGCCCGATCGATATCTCGCCGGAAGCCGTACGCACGTCGGCGATCGCGCTCGTCGATGCGTATCCGAAACTCTCCGTAACCGCCTACGCCGCCGACTACTTCGCCATCCTCGGCAGCGATCAGTTGCGCTTCGATCATCGCGCGCTCGCCATGTTCATGGGCTCGAACATCGGCAACTACCAGCCGCACGAAGCCGCGCATCTCTTAGCCTCGCTCGCATCGTCGCTGCGCCGGGGCGACGGGCTCCTAATCGGCGCGGATCTGAAAAAAGATCGCGCGACGCTCGAGCTCGCCTACAACGACCGCGCCGGCGTGACCGCGGCGTTCGATAAAAACGTGCTCGGACGCATCAATCGCGAACTCGGCGGATCGTTCGATCTGCGCGATTTCGAGCACATCGCCGTCTACGACGAAGATCGCGGCGTCGTCGACTCGTTTCTGCAGGCGCAACGCCCGCACGACGTCGCCATCGAACGCTTGGATACGATCGTGCACTTCGCCAAAGGCGAACGCATCCACACCGAGTCTTCCTACAAATTCTCCGTCGAAGACATCGCCCGCATCGGCGCCGCCGCCGGCTTCACGCTCCACCGCACCTGGTTCGACCGCAAAAAACAATTCAGCGTAAACCTCCTAATCCGAACATAGCCCGCCCACCCCCGGTTCGACCTTGTCATCCTGAGCTTGTCGAAGGACGAGCCTGTCGAAGGACGACCCCGTCGAAGGACGAGCCCGTCGAAGACGGTTCTCGTAAAAAAGGCACCGACGGGGTTGTCATCCTGAGCTTGTCGAAGGACGCGCGCATGAATGCACGTTTCGTACGCGTTTGCGCTTTCACGTTCTCCGCACTCGTCGGAATCGCGCCGCTGGCCGCGCCTGCTGCGGGCCGTCCGGTCGCCGCCGAAGACCTCTTCAAGCTTACCTACGTGTCGAATCCGCAGATTTCGCCCGACGGCAGCCGCGTGGTCTTCGTCGCAACGCGAATGAACGGCCCGAACGACACGTACTATTCGAACTTGGAACTGGTCGACGCACGCACCGGCGCGCTGCGCGCGATCACTCGCGGCAACCACGATTCCAGTCCGGTCTGGTCGCCCGATAGCCGCACCATCGCGTTCGTGCGTGCCAAAAAAGGCGCCCGCCCCCAAATTTACGCCTATCGCGTGAGCGACGGGCGAACGCAGCAGCTCTCGCACGTCAAGGGCGGTGCGACCGGGCCGCTCTATTCGCACGACGGCAAGCACGTCGCGTTCTCGACCGTAACCGTCGACGCGCCGCATAGTACCTACATCGACTTCAAAGCGGCCGGATTCGCGCCCGGCAAGAAGCAGCGCCGGAGCGACGTGCGCATCATCAACACGATGCACTACCTCGCCAACGGTGCCGGATTCGTCTACGACAAGCACGCGCACATCGGCGTCATGAACGCCGACGGCAGCGCAACGCGCGCCCTGACGAGCGGCCATCAATGGTCCGAAGGCGGATACGCATGGTCGCCCGACGATCGGACGATCGCGTTTAACTCCCTGCGCCGCGATCCGCCGAGCCTCGGCCCGAACGACATCTACACGATCTCCGCAAGCGGCGGCGCGATGCACAAACTCGCATCGAATCAAATCTCGAACAACCTGCTAACCTACGATCGCAGCGGCAACCTCTGGTACCAGAGCGGCGGCGTCGCCGATCCGGCGGAGCTTCCCGCCCTCATGCACGCCGCCCCTGACGGTACGCAGCCCGTCGTGGTCGCGGCGAAGAACACGGTCGATTTCGGCGATACGGTGCTCGCCGACATGGGCGAGCCGGGCGGTCTGTGCGGCCCGATTTTCGCGCCGCACGACGCGTTCGCGCTCATCGACGTGAACAAGCCCGGTTACAGCGCGCTCGTGAAACTCAATCCCAAGACCGGCGCGCTCACCGATGTAACCGGCACTTCCGGCGAGGCCGCCGAGTGCACGATGGACGGCGCGGGGCGCTACGCAGCCTACACGCGCAGCGATTTCACGCACCCGCGCGAGGTCTATCTACTCGATCTCGCAACCGGCAAGAGCCGTCGGCTGACGGGAATCAACGATGCGTATCTCGCCTCGGTCGAGCGTTCGGTTCCGCAACCGTTCACCGTGAAAGATGACGCCGGCTTCACCGTGCAGGCGTGGTTCATGCCCGCGATCGGCACCAAACGCGGCGAGCGCCGCCCAACGATACTGGATATTCACGGCGGCCCGGAGACGCAGTTCGGCAACACCTACTTCGATGAATTCCAGTATCTCGCAGGCCAGGGCTACAACGTCGTCTTCGCCGATCCGCGCGGCAGCGTGGGCTTCGGCTACCCGTTCGAAGAGGCGCTCGCAAAACATTGGGGCGACGCGATGTTTGACGACCTGCAGCGCGTGATGGACGAGGTTATCAAACGTCCCGACGTCGATCCCAACCGCCTGGCGGTCTCGGGCGGCAGCTACGGCGGTTACGCGACGCTATGGGTGATCGCGCACACGCATCGTTTCAAAACGGCGATCGCCGAACGCGTCGTAAGCAATCTCGCCACCGAGCAACTCGCCGCCGATCTCGCATCGGATAACGCGCTCGGCGGCCGCTACTCGTGGGGCCTACCGTGGGAAGCCGGCAATCAATACGCCGCGCAATCGCCGATCACGTACGTCGCAAACGTCACCACGCCGCTGCTGATCCTTCACTCGGAGCAAGACACGCGCACGCCGATCGATCAAACGCTCCAAGAATTCAGCGCCCTCAAGATCCTCGGCCGCACCGTACGCTTCGTCGACGTCCCAGACGAAAATCACGACCTCTCCCGCACCGGCGCCCCCATCCACCGCATCGAACGCCTACACATAATGACCCAATGGCTACAAGGCTACCTACACCCCCTGTTGTCATCCTGAGCCCGTCGAAGGACAGTGCTCGCGGTAAACGCTCCCCATGACAATTTGTCATCCTGAGCTCGTCGAAGGACGGAGCGGAGTTACACCCTAACCGCGCGTTCGGCGCCGCGAAAGAGGGCGTCGACGGCGATTGCTAAGAGCGCGGCCGGGATGCTTCCGGCGAGGGTCTCGGCTGGATATTGCCGGCTCAAACCCTCGAAGATGAACGTCCCTAGTCCGCCCGCGCCAACGTATGCGGCGAGCGTCGCGATGGCGATCATCGAAACGGTCGCGACGCGCACGCCGCCGAGCACGATCGGCAGCGCGAGCGGCAATTCCACTCGCCAAAATCGCTGCGACTGCGACATACCCAAGCCTCGCGCGGCGTCGACCTGTGCGGGATCGACACCGAGCAGTCCTTGCGCGATATTGCGCACGAGCATGAACTGCGCGTAGACCACGAGTACGATAACCGCAGTCCAAAAGCCGAGTCCGGTATACCGCACGAGCACGGCCAGCAACGCGAGACTGGGGATCGTATAGAGCGCGCCGAGTACGCCGAGCAGCGGCCGCCCCACGCGCACTTGGCGGGCCGCGAACACCCCCAACGGTAACGCGATTGCGAGCGCGATGAGCAGCGAGGTTCCCACGAGCGCGAGGTGCTGCAGCGTATACGTGCCGACCGCCGGCAAATGTCCGAAGAAGTAGCTCACGCGCGCCGAGCCGCGGTCGAATGCAAAGCGGAGCGCAGAGCGTCGAAGGTGAGCGTGCCGATCGTCGCGCCGTCGGCCGTCACGGCGAGTTTTTGCGCGCCTTGCAAGAAGAAGTTGAGCGATTCGCGCAGCGTCGCATCGGCGGCGACCGTACCGTCGGCGGCTCCGTCGCTCGGCATCATCGCATCCCGCGCGCGCAGCAGACTCAACCGCCGAACGACGTCGTGCGTATCGAGTAATCGCTCGACGTACGGCGTCGCGGGCGCGCTCAAGATCGCGAGCGGCGTGTCGTACTGCACGAGTTTGCCGTCGCGCAGGATCACGATCCGATCGGCCAAACGCAGCGCTTCGTCTACGTCGTGGGTGACGAAAAGAATCGTGGTGCGCAGCGCGCGCGCGATGCGGCGTGTCTCGTCCTGCAGCGAGGCGCGTACGATCGCATCGACGGCCCCGAACGGCTCGTCCATTAGCAGCACCGCGGGCTGCGCGGCGATCGCCCGCGCTACGCCGACCCGCTGCGCTTCGCCGCCCGAAAGTTCGCGCGGTTTGCGGTCGCGATAGCGCTGCGGGTCGAGCGCGACGAGCGCCAACAATTCATCCACGCGCGCTGCGATGCGCGCGCGATCCCACCCGACGAGTTCGGGAACGACCGCGACGTTCTGCGCGACCGTTAGATGCGCGAAGAGCCCGACGGCTTGAATCACGTACCCGATGCCGCGTCGCAGCTGCTCCGGCGCGATCTGCGCGACGTCGCGGGCGTCGACGAGCACGCGGCCGCTTTGCGGAACGACGAGCCGATTGACGGTGCGTAAGAGCGTCGACTTTCCGCAGCCCGAAGGGCCGAGAAAGACGGTGAAACTTCCGGCTGGAATCTCGAAGCCGATCTCGTCCACGGCGTTGCGATCGGTACCGGGATAGCGAACGGTCACCGATTCGAAGCGAACCGGTGCGCCGCCGGACGGGTCGCTCAATGGATCGCGTGCTCTTTAAGAAAACGAGCGGCGACCTCGGCCGGGTCGGATTTGTTGTGATCGACCGCATAGTTCATCGAGCGCGCGGCGGCGTCGGTGATGAGCGGGGCGACCGCATTAAGCGCGGTCGCGATCTGCGGATGCGCCTTGAGCGCATCGAGCCGCACGACCGGCGCCACGTTATACGGCGGCCAGAGATGCTTGTCGTCGGCGAGCAGCACCAGATTGTTCGCCCCGATCTGCCCGTCGGTGGTAAAGGCCTGCGCGACGTCGGCGTCGCCGTGCAGCAGCGCGTCGTACTTCAAACCGGCGTCGTACGTCTTCACGTCTTTGAAGTGGAATCCGCCATAGACGCGCTGCAGGCCGGGGATGCCGTCGGGGCGGCCCAAAAACTCCGCGATCGCCGCGAGCCGCAGCTGCGGCGCGAGCGGCGCGAGTTGCGAGAGCGTCGTGAAATGGTATTTCGTCGAAATTGCCTGCGTCGTGACGAGCCCCTGCGAGTCGTTCATCGGCGACGGATTGAGCCAGGTTGCATGAAACTGCTTTTGGTACGCGTTCTTCACCGCTGCGTAGGCGGCCGCCGGATCGGAGATCGGCGCGTGGTGGAGCACGTCGATGAGCGCCGTTCCCGTATACTCGGGGTACAGATCGATATCGCCGTGCTCGAGCGCCGCCATGCAGATCTGCACGCTGCCGAGATTGAGGTGGCGCTGCACCGTGAAGCCATGCGCTTCCAGCGCCTGCGCGTAAATTTCGCCGATCACGAGCGCCTCGGTGAAATTCTTCGAGCCGACGCGAATGGCGGGGCCGCCGGAAGCGCCGCGCCCGCCGCAGGCCGGCAGCAGCAGCGTCGCGCCCATCGCGGCGAGCGCGGATTTACGAGTGAACGTCATCGAGCCTCTCCTTGCAGTCGTCTTCCGGTAAGTGCGAGCAGTGCTTCCGCGACGAGCGCGAGCACCGAGACGCCGACGGCGCCAACCAATAAGTAGCGTTGATCGAAGTTCGCCAGTCCCTGGAGAATGTACTCGCCCAAACCGCCGGCACCGATGAACGCCGCGAGCGTCGCACTCGCAACGATCTCGATCGTTGCGGTGCGTATCCCCGTAAAGATGACCGGCAGCGCGAGCGGCCACGAGACGCGCTTGAGTATCTGCCACGGCGTCATCCCCATACCGCGCGCCGCGTCGATAGCCGCCGCGGCAACGCCGCGAAAGCCGAGATCCGTATTGATCGCGATCGGCGGAATGCCGAGTAAGGTCAGCGCGACGACCGCCGGCCAAAAGCCGACGCCGAGTACCGGCAGCACGAACGTGAGTACCGCGAGGCTCGGAATCACCCGCCCCACGTTGGCGGCGGCGAGGACCGGCCCGCGCGCGGGGCGCAGGTGCGCGGCGAGCCCCCCGAGCCCGATGCCGATTGCGATTGCGGCGACTAGTGCGAAAAACGAAAGCGCCACGTGCGTTTCCACATGGGCGGCGAAGCTCGCGAGGGTCAAACGCTTGAGGATCCTTGCATTTGCCTAGACTTTCTCCACTCAGTGACGAAACCCACGCCCCTATGCTCTCGCAACCGGACCTTCACGCCCTCTCCGAACCCACGGTCCGCCCCCTCGACGATTCCTCGCTCTACTTCAGCCGCGAGCTTTCGTGGCTGGAATTCGACGATCGCGTGCTCGAGGAGGCCCTCGATGCCCGCAACCGCCTCTTCGAACGCCTGAAGTTCGTCGCGATCTACGCCACCAATCTCGACGAGTTCTTCATGATCCGCGTCGCGGCGATCAAGCAGCAGATCGAAGCGCAGGTTCACCGACGTTCGGAGGACGGGCGTCTGCCGCCCGAGCATCTGCTCGCGATCTCGGCGCGCTTACGCGTCTCGCTGGCGCGTCAGATGCGGCTGCTCACCGACGAACTCTTTCCCGAACTCGAGACGCACGGGATTCGCTTTTGGCGCGTCGCCGATCTCGACGAAGAGACGCAGTCGAACCTAGAGCGCGTCTTCGACGATCGCGTCTTTCCGGTGCTCACGCCGCTTGCCGTCGATTCCGGTCATCCATTTCCGTATATTTCGAATCTCTCGCTATCGCTTGCCGTGGAACTCGAAGAGGTGACGCCCGACGGCGTGAAGCTGCACTTCGCGCGCGTAAAGATTCCGCCGACGCTGCCGCGTTTCGTCGCGCTCGACGGCGCGCCCGAGGGCCAGCGCTGGTTCGTATTGCTTGAGGATCTGATCGCGCATCATCTCGACGCGCTGTTCCCGGGCATGGAGATTCGCGAATCGTATCTCTTCCGCGTCACGCGCGATGCGGATCTCGACCTCCAGGAAGACGAAGCCGACGATCTGCTCGCCGCGATCGAATCGGAGCTGCAGCGTCGCCGCTTCGGCGAACCGGTGCGGATCGAGATCGAACGCGGGATGCCCGATTACATGCGCGACCTGCTGCTCGAAGCGCTCGATCTCTCGGATGTCGATTGCTACGAGATCGGCGGCCTGCTCGGCTCCGGCGACCTTTGGGCGCTGGTAAATCTGCCGGATTACGCGCAACTGCACGATCCGCCGTTCACGCCGGCGATTCCCAAGCGGCTCATCGGCGTCACCGATATGTTCGCCGCGATTCGCGAGAACGATATCGTGCTGCACCATCCGTACGAGTCGTTCGATCCCGTCGTGCAGTTCGTCGCGCAAGCCGCGGTCGATCCGCGCGTGCTCGCGATCAAACAAACGCTCTACCGCACGTCGGGCAAGAACTCGTCGATCGTGCGCGCGCTGCTCGAAGCGGCCGAAAACGAAAAGCAGGTCGCCGTGATGATCGAACTCAAGGCGCGCTTCGACGAAGAGAATAATATCGAATGGGCGCAGCGCCTCGAGCGCGCGGGCGCGCACGTCGTCTACGGATTTGCGGGGCTGAAAACCCACGCCAAACTCTCGCTCGTCGTGCGTCAAGAGGACGACGGCATTCGCCGCTACATGCATTTCGGTACCGGCAACTATAACGAAAAGAGCGCCCGGCTTTACACGGATCTCTCGCTTTTCACGTGCCGCCCCGAGTTAGGGACCGACGTCAGCCAACTCTTCAACGCCCTCACCGGTTTTTCGAAAGTCACCGACTACGAAGATCTGCTCGTCGCACCGGTCAACCTGCGCCGCGAATTGCTCTCGCTTATCGATCGCGAGACCGAACACGCGCGCGCCGGCCGCCCGGCGGGCATTCGAGCCAAACTCAACGCCATCACCGATGGGGAACTCACGCGCGCGCTCTACCGGGCCTCGCAGGCGGGCGTTCACATCGATCTCATGGTGCGCGGCATGTGCGTGGTGCGCCCGGGCGTGCCCGGCGTCAGCACGACGATCCGCGTGCGCAGCATCGTCGGCCGCTTTTTGGAGCACTCGCGCATCTGCGCCTTCGAGAACGGCGGGGATCGCGAACTCTACATCGGCTCGGCCGACTGGATGGGGCGCAACCTGGACCGGCGCGTCGAGACCATGGTCCCGGTGCTCGATCCGCTCCAGGCCGAGACGATCTACGGGCAAATCCTGGCGATCGCGTTCGCGGACAACGTGAAAGCCCGCGAGCTCCAGACCGACGGTACCTACCGCCGCCTGCGGCCGCAGGGAGAGATGCCGATCGATTCGCAGCATATTTTCTTGACACAATCGCAGTCGGTGTAGTTAAGTTGGCTTAATAGCCGTTGTTACCGAGCTGTGCCCCACGGCTTGAAGGACTGAATTGTGATCGCACGATTTTTGTTGCGTGTTACCGCTTGCGGTATGATCGGCGCTCTTTTGACGTTCGCGCCTACGGCGATTCCGGCGTCGGCCCAGACGGCCGCCGCGCAGAGCGCCTCCTCCGTATCGGGTGCCGTGAGCGACGGCGCGGGCGAACCGGTCGCCGGCGCCCTCGTCGTTTTACGCGGACCGTCGAAATACACGGCGGCGACCGATGCGAAGGGGACGTTTTCGGTGCCGGGCGTCGCGCCGGGCGTCTACGTGCTGACGGTCAACAAGCCCGGCTACAGCACGGCCGTCCAGAACGACGTGGTCGTGCTCGCCGGCCAAACGCAAGACTTCACCGTGCGCATCGATCGAGCGACCTTTTCGTCGCTGCGCACGATCGCGAGCGTCCACGCAACGGGGCGCGGCACGTTCAATACCTCCGCGGCCTCGGTCAACGTCGTCACCTCGCAGGCGTTCGTCGATCAGGCGCAGCCGCAGGTAACGCGCGTGCTCAGCCAGATTCCCGGCATTCAAATCTCGTTTCCCTCCAACTCATCGAACGCGGCTTCGCCCGGATCGATTACCGTGCCGAATATTCGCGGCGCAACGTCGTACGAAACGGCCTCGCTCATCGACGGTCATCCCATCTCGGTCGGGCAGTACGGCGACAACGTCACGACGTTTCTCAACAGTTTCATGTTCGGCAACGTCGAGGTGATCAAGGGTCCCGGCGCCGATTCGCCGGTCGTTAACAACGCGATCGGCGGCACGACGAACTTTCGCACCAAGGAGCCCACGTTAACGCCCAAGCCCGAACTGCTCGTGGGCGTCGATAACCGGGGCGGCACGTTTACGAACTTCGGTTTCTCCGATACGATCGGCCGCCTGGGCTTCGTCGTGGATATCGCGACCAACAACAACCCCTCGGCGCTCAACGGACGATCGGTCTACTACGATCCCTCCGGCGGCGCGTACAACGGCGGCACGCTGCAAGGCAACGCGACCTCATCGAAGGTGGGCAACACCGGCAGTTTCATTACCACGGGTTTTCCGCTGCTCGCTTGCTGCTACGGTCTCGCCGGCAACCTCGATCAGACCGCCGAACTGCTCAAACTCCGGTATCGTTTTTCGCCGGTGACGGTCGCGACGGTAAGCTATCTCGGCGGTCAAACCGCGAGCGACCAAAACGGCAACACGTCGGACTTTACCAACGGCCAATTCGTTCCCGGCGATCCCGCGTACAACGGTTCGCTAGCGCCGGGGGCCGTCCAGGTGGCTAACGTTTTCCCGGGGGCCTTCAGCGGTGAGACCAATAAAGAACCGATCTTTCAAGGCGAAGTCTCGAGCACGCTGGGCAAGGACACGCTGCTCGCGCGTTACTACAACGCGTCGATCACGCGCTACCAGTTCCAGGGATTCAACCTAACCAATCCCGACTTCAATAACGTCACGCTCTACGGTGTTTCCTCGGGCGCGGGGAACGTCAACCAGACCTTCAGCGGTACGCCCGCGACCGTCGGCTTCAACGATTACTATCAAGAACCCGAGGTCGACAAGCTCTCGGGCGGATCGTTCCAATATCAACACCCGATGGGCGAGGATTTACTGACCTTCTCGGTCGATCGGACCGCGTCGCAGAGCACGGACTACTCGGTTTTTCCGGGACCCTTCTATTCGTTCAACCTTCCGCCGGGAACGTCGCAACTCTTTACGACCTACCTCCTGCGCGGTCACTTCTTTGTAGGCCGGCGTCTCGACGTAACGTTGAGCAACTATCTCAACACCTATCGAAGCACGTATCCGATCGGCTGTCCGGCCGCCGGCTGCGCTACGGCCGACGCGGCGATTCATGGTACCGGCGTAACCTTCGGGACGACGAACAATACGCACGACGATCCGCGCATCGGTTTCGTGTACCGGCCAAACGCCGCGACGGCGATTCGCTTCGCCGCCGGCAGCTCGATCGCGCCGCCGTTCTTGGGGCTGCTCAATCAGATTACCTCGACGCCGTCGTATGACGCGACCAACCAAGTGGCGACCGAACAGCAGAGCAACGGCAATCTCAAACCGGAGACGGGCTTCGGCTACGATCTCGGCGCCGACGTGCGGCTGAGCGATCCAACGACGGTCGTCTCGGGCGATCTGTACTACACCAACCTCTTCAACCGTTTCTTCGCGCAGACGGTCGACACGGGTCTGGTCTGCGGCGCGGCAAATCCTTGCACCGGCGGCGCGCCGGCCGGGACGCCGATCCTCAATCAAACCAACGTCAACATCAGCAACGCGCGCTTCGAAGGCATCGAGCTCGCGATTCGTAACGCGCCGCCGGTCGGATTCGGATACACGCTCTCGGGCGCGCTCCAAAAAGGCTACTACTACGATCTGCCGGCCTATTTCTACTGTTCGATTCCGGGACCGGGCTGCAAGCAGGATCAAAACCTCAATATCATTGCCGGCCAGAACACCAACGGCGTCGGCGTCGGCATCGGCGGTCTCTCGTACAACGGCAACATGCGCATTCCGTATTCGCAAGGCAATGCGGAATTCTCGTACACGTTCAAGAGCGGCGCCTACGCGTCGTTCGGCGAAACCTACTTCGGACACAACAACTCGCTCAACGAGCCGGCGTTCGGCATCGCGTACGCCACGCTGCGCGCGCCGGTGGGCGAACACTTGTCGCTGCAGCTCTCGGGCGACAACATCTTTAATGCCTACCCGGGTTTTCTCCCGATCTACGGCGGCGGCGTGCCCATCCCCCTCGTCGGCGGCTCGAGCGCGGCGACCGTCGGCAACGTTCTGGGACCCCCGACGTACCGTCTTATCCTTTCCACAAGGTTTCCTTAAGCCGCGGCCCTTGACACCGCCGCAACCTCTGTAGTTTAGTGAGTGCAATAGCACGCTACGCTATTGAGGGGGATGTGTGGTCAAGTTTTTTGGCACGCTTTGCGTTTTCGCATTGTCGTTTGCGCTCGCGCAGGCGGCGCAAGCGAGTACGGTAACCGGGAAAGTCACCGATACGAACGGCGCTCCGGTTGCGGGTGCCGCGGTCGCACTCACGGGGCCGGCGACGTATCGATCCGCCACCGACGCCACCGGCGCGTTCACCATCGGCGACGTTGGGCAGGGCGTGTACTCCGTCGCGATCAGCAAGGCCGGCTACAATCCGGTCAACGAGGACTTCTTCACCGTCCTCGCCGGGGCGAGCCCCAACATCGTCGTGACGATGCAGGCGATCAACTTCACATCGCTGCGCACGATCGCGAGCGTTCGGGCGACCGGCCGCGGCACGTTCAATACCACGCCCGCATCCGTGAACGTCATCAGCGCTCAAACGATCCAAGAGCAGGGCGCGACGCAAGTGATGAAGGTGCTCGACGAAACGCCCGGCATCGTCGCGAGTCTGCCGCAAACCGGCGGCAACGCTGCCGCTCCCGGTGCGATCACCTTTCCCAACATTCGCGGCGCGCTCTCGTACGAAACGGCCACGCTGATCGACGGCCACCCCGTCTCGGTCGGCACCTTCGGCGACTACGTCACGACCTTTCTCAATCCGTTCATGCTCCAGAACGTCGAAGTCGTCAAAGGACCGGGCGTCGAGGCTCCGGAGGTGAACTACGCGATCGGCGGCACCGTAAACTTCGAGACGAAGGATCCGACCTACACGCCGACCGGGTTCTACTCCGCCGGCATCGACAATCGCGGGAGCGCGACGGTCAACTTCGGCTTATCGAATACCGTCGGCAAACTCGGATTCGTGGCGGCCTATTCCGATGCGAACCTCTCGAGCGCGACCAACAACTACCAATCGATCCTTTCGCCCTCGAGCCCGACGAACGGTATTCTGAACTTCAACGGAACGACCGGCACCACGATCGGCTTCAACGATGCGTTCCCGACACCGATCGTTCCGGGCACGATCTCGGCCGTCGAAAACAACTACAATTTGATCGCGTGCTGCCAGCCGATCACGAGCTTGTACGAGAATCGCTCCGAACTCGCCAAGCTGCGGTACAAGTTCTCGCCGGCATCGAGCCTGACCGTCGCCTATCTGGGCGGCCAGACCTTTGCCAACAATAACGCCAACGCCGGCGACATCACGCCCTCGACGTTCGCGACCACGTCCAAGACGTACGCCGGCTCGATTCCGAACGGCAGCATTCAAGATGTCGGCTTCGTGCGCGTTGGCGACGATCGCGAAATCAACAACGAGCCGATCTTCGAAGGCGACTTCCGCACGACCCTGGGCAAAGACACGCTGCTCGCGCGGTACTACGCCGCCGGCATCGACCGCCTGCTCTACACCGGCAGCACCGATCCGTTCCGGCCGCAAACCTTCGGGTATCAACTCTACGGTAACGACTCGAACTCCAAACAGACCTTTAGCGGTCAAACCGTTCCGGTCACGTTCTTCAACTATTTCAACCAGGCCGAGATCGATCGGCTCAAAGGCTATTCGTTCGAGTACGATCATCCGTTTGGAAACAACGACAAGGATCTCGCCGAACTCTCGTACGATCAGTCCGACTCGACGACCACGAGCTATAATCTGTTCGTCAGCGGTCCCTCGGCGAGCAAAGCCGCGTTTACCACGAGCGGCTTGCGTTTGAACCAGAGCATCACGCTGCCGGCCGGATCGGGGCAGTTGTTCCGCACGCTGCTGCTGCGCGGCAACTTTCAATTGAACGATCGCTTAACCGTCGCGATCGCGAACTATTTCAACAACTATCGCAGCACGTATCCAACGAAGTGTACGCTGGGCGGCGGCAATGGCTGCACCTTCGACGGGAACGGCTTCGTCTTCAACACGACGACGCACGCCCACTACGACGGACGAGTTGCGGTTGAATACCGGCCGAGCGCGAGTCTGGCGCTGCGGCTCTCCGCCGGCTCCGCAATCGCTCCGCCATACTTGGCGCTGCTCAGCGGAACGCTGCAGCCCATCTCGTTCAACAGCAAATCGAACATCGCAACGGAGAAGGTGAACTCGGGAGCGCTTTCGCCGGAGACGGCGTTCGGGTACGATCTCGGCGCCGACTATCGTTTTCGCGACGGCGTGACGACGCTCTCCGGCGACGTGTACCAAACCAATCTCTTCAATCACTTCATCACCGAAACGACCAATAGCGGCCAGCTCTGTCCCGCGAACGACCCGCTGACCAACGCCCCTACCGGTTGCCAAGCCAACACGCCGCTCTTTTTCAACTCGAACGTCAACCTCAATAACGCGCGTTTTCAAGGTCTCGAGCTCTCGCTGCGCCATCGTCCCACGACGGGCTTCGGCTACACGCTGCAGGGCGCGCTGCAGAAAGCCTATGCCTACAACCTGCCGCCGTACTTCTATTGCAGCACGCCGGGTCCGGGGTGCACGGCGAATACGAATCTCGCCATCGTCGCCGGGCAGAACTTTAACGGCGGCGGCATCAGCGGCAGCGGATTGAGCGTCGGCGGGTTCAGCAACCAAAACGTTCCGTACGCGCAAGGCTACGGGGAGCTGAGTTACCGGCTCGCCAACGGCGCGTACGCGATCGTCGGTGAGACCTATTTCGGCAAGAACAACGCCCTCAATCGCGCGCCGTTCGGCGTGCTGAGCGCTTCGGTAAGTTATCCGCTAAACGACGGGCTCTCGCTGCAGCTCTCCGGGGATAACCTGACGAATCAATACCCGGCCGTCTTCCCGAACTTTGGCGGCGGGCTCGCGATCCCGTTGGCAAACGGTCAAGCCGCCGCCACCCAAGCCAACGTTCTGGGCCCGCAGATTCTTCGAGTCACGCTCACGAAGGTGTTAGGAAAGCCGTAGCGTTACGACGGCGTCTTACTGAGCTCCAGCACGATCTTCCACTCGTGCGGCATCAGCGGCTGCACGGAGAGGCGCTGCCCGCGGCGCAGCAGCGCCATGCCGACCAAACGCGGTTCCTCGCGCATTCGGGCCAGCGTTACCGGATGCGCGAGGGGCTCCACGTAGCGCACGTCGACCATCTGCCACATCGGTTTATCGGGTTTGCTGCGGGGATCGTAATACTCGCCGCCCTTCTCGAACGCGGTGAAATCGGGGTAGCCTTCTTTCACGACCTCGCAGATGCCGACGGCCGCAGGTTCGGGAATGCTCGAGTGATAGAAGAAGCCGAGATCGCCGAGGCGCATTTCGAGCATGTTGTTGCGCGCTTGAAAACTGCGAACGCCAGACCACGGCGTACGCCCGTCGATTTTGAGCTGGTCGAAGCCATACGCGTGCGGTTCGCTTTTGAAAAGCCAGTATCGCGGCATGGATGCTCCTGCAAAGTGGTTACGAAGCGCGCTCTCGAACGAGGTTAGATGCTCCCTCACGCGCTCCTCGTCGCCGCCCTCGCGTTGGGCCCGTGGCTCGTCGTTAGCGACGTGCACTACAACCCGCTGGGGAGTACGACCGCCGCCGCAACCGCCGGTTCCGATACGAACCCCGCGCTTCTCGCTCGCTCGCTCGATGCGATGCGTCGCATCGACCCCGATCCGCCGGTCGTGCTGGTCATGGGCGATCTGCTCGCGCACCATCTCACGAGCGCGCTCGCAGCTTCCACGATGGCGGAGTTGGCGCGCCGCTTCGATCGCGCGTTTCCGCGGGCGCAGTTCGTGCTGGTGCTCGGCAACAACGATTCGGCTTGCGGCGACTATCGCTCGGCGCCGAACGGAGCATTCTTACGCGCCGTCGCCGGTGCCTGGGCACCGCTGGTCGACCGCAACGGCGCCGCGCCCGCGTTCGCGCGCGATTTCGCGCGGCGCGGCGCATACGTCGCTCGCCTTCCGATTCGCGGATTGCGCGCCGTCGTGACCGACGACGTCGTGTGGTCGTGGCGGTATCGCGCGTGCGAATCGAGCCTCGCCGACCCGGTGAGCGACCAGTACGCATGGCTCGCGAAGACCCTTCGCTCCACGCCGCGCGGCGATCGTAATTGGCTGCTGCTGCATATTCCGCCCGGCGTCGACGTCTTCTCGACGCGTCTGATTCACGGCGTGGTGATCGTGCCGTTTCTAGGTTTGGGCCAACGTACGCTGCTCGGGTTAATCGACGATCCCGCCGATCGCGTCGCACTCGTCGTCGCCGGCCACACGCACAGGTTCGCATTTCGTTCCAGCGCCGCCGCCGATCCGGCGCGCGACGTGGCGATGCTGCTCGCTCCGGCGATTTCGCCGATCTATGGAAACGACCCGGCGTTTCTCACGATCCGCGTACGCGCCGACGGCACGATCGCCGACCTGCGGGCCGCCGCGCTCGTACGGGGCCGGAGCGCGACGGTCTTCGACTCGCAAGCGAGCTTCGGCATGCAATCGGTGAACGCGGAAACGATACGCAAGGTCACGCAGCGTCTCGAACGCGATCCGGCGTTGCAAGCGCGCTTCGCTCGCGCATACGACGGCGCCGCGCGGCCGCCGGAAGTGACGCCGCAAAACTTTCGCGCGTTTTGGTGCGCGACGGCCAATCTCGATGCGGGGTCGTACCGCCGCTGCGCCGGAACGAGTATCGGGGGCGGCCGCTACCCGCGTATCCTCGCAGGCATCGCCGCGGTGCTGCTGGCGATCGGCGCCGCGCTCTACGCTCGGCGGGTCAGCGCGCGATAGGCCGCGCGGGGTCCGCGCACCACTCGCTCCACGAGCCCGGATAGAGTCGCGACCCGGTCAATCCGGCAATCTCCATAGCCAACACATTGACCGCCGCGGAGACGCCGGAGCCGCACTGGTGCACGATGCGTTCGGGCGGAATGCCGAGCGCCTCGAATTCCGCCTGCAGACGCGCCGCCGGTTTGAATTGTCCGCGCTCGTCGTAGTTGTCTTTGAAGACGCGATTGCGCGCGCCGGGAATATGGCCGCCGACGGGATCGACGGTCTCGTTCACGCCGGCAAATCGTTCGGCGCTGCGAGCGTCCAAAAGCGCGAACGCCGGCGAGTCAAGGTTCGCACGTACGTCATCGACGCGAACGACGCTCTCCGCTCGAACGCGCGGCTCGATGGTTCCTTCCGTTCGCGCGAGCGGCGCGTCGCCGTTGACCGGATAGCCGCCGTCTTGCCACGCCGCGAGCCCGCCATCGAGCACCGCCACCGCATCGTGTCCGATCCATTTCGCCAGAAACCAAAAACGCGCCGCGAACATATCGCCGCCCGCATCGTACGCAACGAGCTGCGTGCGCTCCGTCACGCCGAGCGAACGCAGAAACGCCGCGAAGGCCGCGGGCTCCGGCAACGGATGACGCCCGTTCGATCCGGTCTTGCGTCCAGCCAGATCCTCTTCGACCCCGGCAAAAAACGCGCCCGGAATATGCGCGCTCTCATACGCCCGCCGCCCGGCCGCAAAATCTTGCAGCGAATGCCTGCAATCCACAACAACCCACCCCGAATCACCGAGATGCGCACCAACCTCACCCGCACTCACAACCGTCCCAAACAAATCAATCCCCCTTCGTCACACGACGAAACGCCCTCGGTTAGTGGAGGTTGATGGTTTGTTTGGCGGCCGGTTCGTAGCCGAACGCCTCTTTGAGCGTTTGTTGGAGTTCCCCGCTCTGCGCCATCGGGCCGAGAACGTCGGTGTCGCCGCAGAACTTGCCGTTGATGAAGACTTTCGGCAGCGTCGGCCAATTCGTCATCTCCGCGAGTGCCTCGCGCTTGGGCATGTTCTCGAGTACGTCGACCACTTCGTACGGATAGCCGAATGAATCGAAGAACTGAATCGTCTCGAGCGTAAACCCGCAGCGCGGCGCCGTCTTGGTGCCTTTGCCGTAGACGAGGATCTTGTTGCCGGCGATCTCTTGGTCGATTTGGTCGCGAATTTGATCGGACATATTAATTCTCCGGGAGAAGCGTTTTGAGTTCGACGGCGTGAACGCGTCCGTCTTTGAGCGCGGCCTTGAGCGAACCGTAAACGAGCTGGTGCTGCTCGATGAGGGTCTTGCCGGCGAACGCCTGGGAGCGGACGGTCACGTTGAAGTGGTCCATCGTGCCGGTGCGGTCGACGATCTCGACGTTCGCGTCGGGCATCTGCGCGCGAATGAGCGCGGTCAACGAAGTGTTATCGATCATTGCTTCCGTAACTATGCGTGTAAGCGCGGCGCGTCGTCGCGCCGCAGCGTCTCTGCCAACCCGCGCGCTTCGCGCAGGGTTTCGGGCAGGCGGTCGGAGCCTTGGGTGAGCGCTCGCGCCACGCCCGCGGCCAGCACGACGCCGGTCACGGCGATGAGCACGGCCGGTACGCCTTCGGCGCGAATCGGTCCGATCTCCAGCTTAAACGAGCGCGTGACGCGTGCCAGGCCCTTGAAATACCCTTTGAAATCCACGTCTCCTTACTACGCGGCAGGCCGGGGAATCGCCTTGACCGTACCGCACCCAGCATGCTAGCTGTACGTCTCCACGAAACCGGCGGTCCCGAACGGCTCGTCGTTGAGGATATTCCAAAACCCGAGCCGGCCGGCGGCGAGGTGCTGGTGCGCGTGCGCGCGGCCGCGCTCAACCATCGCGACGTCTTTATCACGCAGGGTCTCTATCCGAACATCGAATTGCCGCGCACGCTCGGAGCCGACGGCGTCGGCGATCTCGACGGGACGCGGGTCGTTATCGATCCGATGCTCGGCTGGGGCGACGATCCGGCCGTCTGGGCGCCGGGTGCGACGATTCTCGGCATGCCGCGCGACGGCACGTTCGCGCAGTACGTCGCCGTTCCGAAAGGCAACGTGCATCCGGCACCCGCGCACCTCAGCGATGCCGAAGCGGCGGCCCTGCCGCTGGCCGGATTGACGGCCTACCGCGCCGTCTTCACGCGAGCGAAACTGCAGGCCGGCGAGACGGTGCTTATCACGGGCATCGGCGGCGGCGTGCAAAGTTTCGCACTGCTCTATGCCAAGCACATCGGCGCGCGTGCGATCGTCACCTCGAGCAGCGACGCGAAGCTCGAGCGCGCCAAACAGCTCGGCGCCGACGTTGCGATCAATTACCGCACCACGCCGGATTGGCACAAGGTCGCGCGCAAAGCCGGCGCCATCGACGTCGCGATCGATTCGGCCGGCGGCGATGCGTTTGCGAAGGCGATCGCGCTCGTGCGCCCCGGCGGACGCGTCGTGACCTACGGCGGGACGGCGGGCGACGCAACCGTCAAACTCTTCCCGCTCTTTTGGAATCACGTGACCGTCTACGGTACGTCGATGGGCAGTCCGCAGGATTTCCGCGGCATGCTCGCGCTCTTCGCCGATCGGTCGCTGCGGCCGGTGGTCGACGAAGTCTTCCCGATGCGCGACGTCGTCGCCGCGGCCAACCGTCTAAACGACGCCGGCCAATTCGGCAAGATCGTTTTGCAGATCGACGCTTAGTTCGGATCGGAGAGACGGTAGATCCGGGATTCGTCGGCGTCGCGCGCGTCGACCGCCTGCGATCGAACGCGGCCTTCCCGCTCGAGTGCGATGAGATGCGCGAGGATCTGCCGCCCGGCGGCGGGCCAGAGCTGCGGCGCCGTTTCGCGATAGATCCGCGCGACGAGTTCGGGAATACTTTGCGCGCGTTCCGCGAGCTCGGCCAGCAGTTCGCGTTCCCGGCGTTGGCGATGGGTGAGGTACTCGTGCAGCTTCGTTCGCGGGTCGCGAACGATCGGACCGTGCCCGCCGTAGATCGCGAGCGCGGCCGGGAATTCATCGTACAGCCGCTGCAGCGTGCGCTGATAGGGTCGCATGGCGCCGCCGGGCGGTGCGATGAGGACCGTCCCTTCGCCCAGCACGACGTCGCCGGTGAAGAGCGCCGCTTCGCGCGGTTCGTAGAAGACGAGGTGATCGAAGCTGTGGCCGGGCGCGTCCATCGCAATCAACGCGGCGTCTCCCAAATGCAGCGACTCGCCATCGCTCACGTCGCGGTCGTGCGCGAATGTTGCGTTCGCGTGCGCGGCGACCGGCGCGCCGGTCGCTTCGTGCAAGAGGCGCGCTCCCGGCGCGTGATCGGGATGACCGTGGGTCACGCAGATCGAGGCGATCCGAACCTTCATCTCGCGCGCCGCGCCTAGTAACGCGTCGATGTGTCCCGCCATTGCGGGTCCCGGATCGATGCAGAATGCGGTACCGTCGCCGGCATCGATCAGATAGCTGTTGGTTCCATCGAGCGTCATCGCCGAGGGATTCGGCGCGCGTACGGTACGAATACGCGAGGTTACCACGTGAATTCCATCTGCGGCGCGATCGAGAAACCGCGCTCCGCAATCGTATCGGGTTCGATTCGCGCGATGGGTTTCGATCGCGCGAATGCCACGAGTGCGTGCGCGTCGTCGAAGCGCGCGAGCCGCTCGATGTGTTTGATCGTGGGATACACCATGCGGAAACTCCCGTCGGCCATGCCGGCGAGCGCGTCGTGCGGGGCGATCCAGCGGCCATCGTGCGTTTCGTAGGCGTCGGCAAGCGCCGCCCGATCGGCTTCGACGCTTGCGACGAAGAAGTGCGCGTCGTACCGGCGCGGCTCGCTCGAGGGCGTGACCCATTGCGAGAAACGCGCGAGCGCCGCCGCGTCCGCATAAAAATCCAACTCATCGAGCAGGGCCGAGAACGCAAGCTCGCCGCGCTGCACGAGCGGACGCGCCGCATGCAAACGTTGCGCGCGTTCGCGCAAACGTGCCGGCGCGATGGGGCGGCCATTCCGATCGGCGACCAGTAACACGCCGGCCTCTTCGTAGAGTTCGCGCAGCGCCGCGATCAGCAGCGCCGGCGCTTCGGGCGGCGCGGCGCCGGCGCGGAATTCGCGCGCGAGCCGATCGGATTCGAGTCCGACGGCGCGAGCGAGCGCCCGATCGCTCGCATCCCCGGCGTCGACCGTTCCGCCCGGAAACACGTAGACGTCGGGCGCGAAGCTACTGGCCGCGCTGCGCCGCAGCATGAAGACCTCAAAGCCTTGGGCGGCCGGTCGAACGAGCATGACGGTTGCAGCCAGGCGCACGAATGAGGAACCCTGCTTCCCGATAGATCGTTGATAGGGATATGAAAACGCGTTTCGTCGCTGCGCTCGCCGCCGTCCTGTTCCCGCTTGGAGCGGGATTGGCCGCCCTCGCCAGCACCTTGCCGGCCTCGCCGCCGCCTAGTCCCGCGCCGAGTGCGGCTCCCGGAAATCCGCTTCCCTCGCTGCCGCCGCAAGGCACGATCGTTAACGACGTGATCAACGCCGTAACCGGCGCCGTGAAGTCGGCCTACGGCTGGAGCAACACGCAGGCACTCGGCAAAGTCACGTATTTCCGCCGCTACGATATGGAAGTGGAATTGCAACTCGGCAAGTTCCGCGACGTGCGTCTGCACCAGGGCACGATCATCTATCCGCGCGGCGCCAGCATCCAAACCGGCCAAACCGTCGACGTCCGCGGCCACGCCGACGCCAACGGCGTCCTAGAAGCCGACCAAATCACCATCAAAAACACCTAACCTGAGCTTTTCGAAAAGCTCACCGTGACAGCGAAACGTGCGCATTTCTCGTGGGGAGCCATCCAAGCGGGCCCGCGCAGCGTCTCTAAGGGGTATCGTCTTTTTTCGTACCGAGCACGGCTCGGAAAGGACCCCTATGAGTACGTTTTACAAAATCGGCGCGGTCGCGGCCGTTACGGCCTTGCTGGCGACCGGCGTCGGTGCTGCCCAGTCGATGGGCGGCATGCATGCCAAGATGAACGCCCATCACATGATGGGCGCCAAAATGTCGGCGGGCGTCACCAACGCTCCCTCGCGTTTCTCGGGCCCGGGCGTCTATACGGGAACGCCCGCCCTTGCAGTAACGCTCTCGATGGTCGAAGCCGGCGGCGGCCCGAGCAAATTCAACACCGTCACCCTGCTGCAAACGCTTGCGGGCAGCGCGTTTAAACCCGAAGTCGCGAAGCTGACGAAGCAATACGGAAGCGCGCAAATCGGCCAATTCCTGAAGACGTTCGATTTCGTCGTTTCCGATTCGCTGGAAATCGCCACCGATAAGGGCGTAAAGCTGCCTTCGACGCCGAATCCCGATCCGAAGAACGGCGAAGCTCTCGCCGGCGCCTTGTGGGCCGCCGGTCAGACCGGCAGCGGGTTTAACGTCGAGGTCATGCTCGATCGCGCCGTCTCACATCCGATCCACGTTCAAGTGATGAAAGATATCGACAAGAAGTTCGGTCTCGCTGCCGACGCGCAGTATCACGCGATTCTGACGACTGCGATGAAGGATCTCGCCTCCGCATATCATTTGAATGCCCAGGGCAAAATGATGTCGGGGAAAATGTAGCTTCGGTTCAACACCGTCAACATGAAAACAGAGGCCGCGCACTCGCGCGGTCTCTGTTTTTTTGCTATTCGCTGAAGCGGCAGGCTCAGCTACCTGTTTTCAGCGGAGTCTACCCAGGTGGATCTTGCGGAGTCATTCCGCCCTCCTCGGGTCTCGGTGAGGATTGTTCTCTCGAGACAAGCGAAATTATACCCAGCTCCGTGCGATCCACGCAAGCAGGGCGGCGAGCGCCCAGTTTACCACGTGCGCGGTCCAGCAATACGAGCAGCTCATGCGGGTGACGAACGTCAGGCTGTACGCCAGATAGAACGACGTGCCCGCGGCGAAGAGCGCGGCCGCCAGCACCAGCAGCGACGCGGGCGGTCCGAGCAGCCAAACCCCAGCCACGATCAGCGGATAGTACGCGATGCCGACGAGTGCGTTGGGCGTCGCGCCGAAGAGCCGCGCGCGTTTGGTCTGCACCACGCTCGCCTCCCGGAGTTGCCCGCGCTCGGCCCGCCGGGTCTTGCGCAGCATGAAAACGGAAGCGTAGAGGCCGATGGCGCATAAGGCCGTGATGATCAGGCGTGGACCCATCGGACCCTCCTTCATTCGAGGTATGGCGGCGGATTGAATCGCCTCGGCAAGCGCATTTTTGGCGTCGCGATCCTGCTGGCCTCGTTTGCATTAGCGGCCTACGTGATCCGCTATCAGCCGCAGGTCGAGCACTTCATCCGATCGCTCGGGCCATTCGCGTATCCGATCGCGATCGCGATCTTCGCCGTGGTCGCATCGGCGCCGTTCTCGGTCACCGACGCGCTCGCGGTCATGAACGGCGCGATCTTCGGCCCGCTCTGGGGCTCGATCATCAACGCGATCGGGCTGGTCTTTGCGGCGCTGCTTGGCTACTGGATCAATCGCCGCGCATCGCATCTGCTCGATCTCGACGCGGCTATCGAGCGATTGCCGCCGTGGGTCAAACGGTTTCCGATCGGGTCGCCGGCCTTCTTGCTCGCGGTTCGCGTCATCCCCGGTTTCGGCGGGACCGTCGCGACCGCGTCGGCCGCCGCATTTCGCGTGCCGGTTTGGGTCCACGTGTGGACGATGTGCGCCATCGCCATCCCAATCTGCACGCTGCTCGCGATTTTTGGCCACGGTATCACCACGATCATCCATCACGCCGAAACGCGCGCGCATAACTACATCCAACACCACCATCCACGCTTTCACTTCCGATTCCGCACCAGCGCTCCGAGGCCAACGAAAACGCTATGAACGCCCAGATGATCACGACGCCGCAGGAGCTCGAAGCGCTCTGCGAACGCGTCCGAAACGCCCCGCGCGTGGGTCTCGACACCGAATTTCACAACGAGCGCAGTTACACCGCGCGCTTGATGGTCGTCCAATTGGCGTTCGAGGATGGTGCGGCGCTCGTCGACCCGCTCGTGCTGCCCGATCTGCGTTCGCTAGCCGAAGCGTTGTGCGAGACGACGGTCGTCGGGCACGCGCTCACGAGCGACTTGAAGATCTTTGCCGATCGATTCGATCTGGTGCCGCCGCGCGTCTTCGATTGTCAGGTCGCGGCCTCGTTTCTCGGGTACGGCATGGCGATCTCGCTGGCCGATCTCGTGCGCGAACTCAATCACGTGCGATTAAAAAAATCGCAGACCGTGAGCGATTGGTCCGCGCGTCCGCTCTCGGAGCATCAAATCGAATATCTGATCGACGACGTGGCGCACCTACTCGACATGCAAGACAAACTGGAGGAGCGACTCGAAGCGAAGGGCCGCCTCGCGTGGGCCGCACAGGAGAGCGCCGCGGTCGCGGATATCGAAAAGTATCGCGTCGATACGCGCCGGCTCTACATGCGCATTCCGGGATCCAATCGCATGAGCCGGCGCGAGCTCGGCATCTTACTCGAGCTCGCGACGCTGCGCGATCGCCTGGCGCGCGATCGCGATCTGCCGCTCAAATACGTTATGCCGGACGACGTCTTGGCTGGTCTGGCCACGCTGCGTCCGAAACGCCTTGAGGATCTCGCCGCGCTGCGGCGGCTCGAGGCCGGTACCCGCCGATCGCTCGGTCCGGCGTTGCTGGAGGCCGTCGCGCGCGGGGAGGCGGTGGCGGAGGACGCGCTACCGCACAAGTCGCCGCGTCCGCTCGGAAACGCTCGCGAAACGCTGGCCGCGCTCATGAGCGTGGTCGTGGGCGAGATCGCGCGCGAGCACGAACTTCCCGCGAGTCTGCTCGTGCCGCGCGCCGCGCTCGAGCGTGCCGCCCGCGAGGTGCCGGCCGATCGCGAAAGCTTCGAAGCGGTACTCGACCTCTCGGCGTGGCGCACCGGACTCGTCGGGGAGCCGCTCTGGCGACTTTTGTCGGGCGAAAACGCGCTTCGCATCGAAGGCTACGCGGGCGGCGATCCGCGAATTAAGATGGAGTGATGAATCAGCACGTTAACAGTTTTAACGCCCTCGATCGGCTGACCGTCGGCGATCGGTCCTATTCGTATTACCGTCTCGACGCGCTCGAGAAGGCGGGCCTCAAAAACGTGAGTCGCCTGCCCTATTCGATGAAGATTTTGCTGGAAAATCTGCTGCGTTTTGAAGACGGGCGATCGGTGAGCAAAGACGATATCGAGGCGCTGGCGGATTGGAATCCGCACGAACCGCCGGAACGCGAGATCGCATATCGCCCGGCGCGCGTGCTGCTGCAGGATTTCACCGGCGTTCCGTGCGTCGTCGATCTCGCCGTCATGCGCGATGCGATGGCCGATATGCAGGGCGATCCGCGCGCGATCAATCCCCTGCAGCCGGTCGAACTGGTCATCGATCACTCCGTGCAAGTCGATTTTTTCGGCACGCCCGAAGCGTTGAAGCAGAACGCCGACATCGAATTCGAGCGCAACCGCGAACGCTACGCGTTCCTTAAGTGGGGCCAAGCCGCACTCGCCAATTTCCGAGTCGTCCCGCCCGATACGGGCATCGTGCATCAAGTCAACATCGAGTATCTTTCGCGCGTGATCTTCGGCGCCGGCGGCGCGGGTGTGACCGCCGATGCGGAGGCTACCGCGGCATACCCCGACACGGTCGTGGGAACCGATTCGCACACGACGATGGCCAACGGCCTCGGCGTGCTCGCGTGGGGCGTCGGCGGGATCGAAGCCGAGGCGGCGATGCTGGGGCAACCCGTCACGATGCTGATCCCCGAAGTCGTCGGTTTTCGCATCGACGGAGAATTGCGCGAGGGCGTGACCGCCACCGATCTCGTGCTGACCGTCACCGAACTCTTGCGTAAGAAGGGCGTCGTCGGCAAGTTCGTCGAGTTCTACGGAAAGGGCTTGAGCAACCTAAGCGTCTCCGATCGCGTGACGATCGGCAATATGTCGCCGGAGTACGGTTCGACCTGCGCGATCTTCCCGATCGACGCACAGACGCTCGACTATTTACGTCTGACCGGCCGCGCCGCCGATCACATCGCGCTCGTTGAGGCGTACGCAAAAGCGCAAGGCATGTTCCGCACCGATGAAACGGCCGATCCCGCTTTCACCGATACGCTCGCGCTCGATTTGAGCACCGTCGAGCCCAATCTCGCCGGACCGCGCCGTCCGCAGGATCGCGTACCGCTGCACAGCGTGAAATCGACGTTCAACAAAGCGTTGGAAGCGTGGGTCGAAGCGCGCGATGCCAAGCCCGCAAGCCCGGCTTCGAACTTTGAGAACGAAGGCGGCGGCGGAACCGCGGTCGCGACGCATGCGAGCACGCAGGTCGCCGACGGATCGGTCGTTATCGCCGCGATCACGAGTTGCACGAACACGAGCAATCCCTCGGTGCTGATCGCCGCCGGGCTGTTGGCGCGCAACGCGCTGCAGCGCGGACTAAAAACGCGCCCGTGGGTAAAAACCTCGCTCGCGCCGGGCTCCAAAGTCGTTACCGACTATCTCGCGAAAGCCGGCCTGCAGCAGCACCTCGACGGCCTCGGGTTCAACATCGTCGGCTACGGCTGCACCACGTGCATCGGCAACAGCGGCCCGCTCCCGGAGAAGATCGCCGAAGCCGTCGCCGAGAACGATTCGATCGTGGCCGCGGTGCTCTCGGGCAACCGCAACTTCGAAGGGCGCATTCATCCGCAAGTGCGCGCGAACTATCTCGCCTCGCCGCCGCTGGTCGTCGCGTACGCGCTCGCCGGCCGCATGGATCTCGACCTGACGACCGAGCCGCTCGGTATCGGCGACGACGGAAAACCCGTCTATTTGAAAGATATCTGGCCGTCGAACGCCGAGATCAACACCGTAATGGCCGAAGCCATCAATGACGAGATGTTCAAGTCGACCTATTCCGACGTGTTCCGCGGCGACGATCATTGGGCGCAGCTCGACGTACCCTCCGGCGAACGCTTCACGTGGGATCCGAAATCCGAATACGTCAAGAAACCGCCGTACTTCGAAAACATGCC